>JBDHTU010000011.1:0-21435 GCA_039808805.1 Micavibrio sp. | reverse complement strand
TTTATCGACTGGCTGATCGGCATCGTGCCGTTCTTCGGCGATATCTTCGACGTCGGGTTCAAGGCGAACCGCCGCAACGTGGATCTTTTAAAGGAGCATCTCAAAACAGCAAACTTTGAAAGCCACAAAGGCCGCCCGCTGTTTATTTGATTTCACTGCAGCAGCCGCGCGGCATATTGGCAAGTATGATACGCTCCGATTCCCGCGCCTGCCATGGAAAGCCCCTGCGTCAAAATATACGCACGATCTGACATCTCTGTGTACATAACTCTGTCAAAAGCCTTAGAAAGGCTTGCAGACAAGCTGTTTTTATTTAAATAGCCACGCGCATGGTGGGCATACTCCATACCAACACAAACAATCCCGGTTATAATTTTCCCGGCTTCACAACCTGCGCCAGTCAGGACGCCTACAGCAACGGCTGTCCCAATTTCTGAACTCTCATTCGTCATAATTGAATAACCAAACCCGCTGCCGATACTTGCACAGGTAAAGGCTCGTCCTAGCCATTTCGTCTTAACATGCAACTTCATGCAAATCCCTAATTACTTCTTCACAACCTCATCCAGCGCTTTCATTGTCGCAAGAACGCTTTCGAGGTCTTGAAGCTTTACCATGTTCGGCCCGTCGCTCGGCGCGTTGTCCGGGTCCTGGTGCGTTTCCATGAACACGCCGGCCACACCCACGGCCACCGCCGCGCGCGCAAGCACAGGCACCATCGTGCGGTCGCCGCCGCTCTTGTCGCCCTGCCCGCCCGGCTGTTGCACGGAATGCGTGGCATCGAAAATCACCGGGTATCCGGTCTGCGCCATGATGGGAAGCGAGCGCATATCGCTGACCAGCGTGTTGTATCCGAAACTCGCACCGCGTTCACACAGCATGATGTTGTTGTTGCCTGTGCTGGCGATTTTCGCCGCGACATTCTTCATATCCCACGGGGCGAGGAACTGCCCCTTCTTCACGTTGACCGCCTTACCCGTTTTTCCGGCAGCAAGAAGAAGATCGGTCTGGCGACACAGGAAGGCTGGAATCTGCAAGACATCGACCGAGTCCGCGACATCCGCGCATTGCTCCGCCGTGTGCACATCAGTTAAAACCGGCACGCCGAAATCTTTCTTTATATCTTTGAAAATACGCATCGCTTCTTCAAACGAAACGCCGGACCGTACGCCCGAAACGCTTGTCCGGTTCGCCTTGTCGAACGATGATTTGTAAATCATCGGGATGCCGAGTTTTTTTGTGATCTCGCGGATCTTGCCGCACATGTCATACGCGTGTTGGCGGGATTCGAGCACGCACGGCCCGGCGATGAGCATAAAGGGCTTGTCGTTCGCAATCGTGATCGAACCAACCGAAACAGGGACCATAACCATTCCTTTACAATAAAAAGCGACTTTCTGGCCGAATGAATATCATAAAAGCGGAAATGCGTGCCGAAAAAATCTTGATTTTCGATAACTATTTATGTGAGGTATTGAGGTGAGAGAGTTCTGATGAGTAAAAATGACAATTCCCGCCGCAAAAGCCTGAAACCGACATGGCAGGTGATGGAAGAATCCGAAAAACGCATGGAACGCTGGAACACGACGATGACCGTCTATGTCCAGGCCACCCATGCCCTCTACAACCCCGCCGACATATTGCGCCTGATCAAAGCGGCAAAGGGCGAAGTCGTTGAAACCCTCGTCTTTAAAAATAGCGGGCGCGAGCAGTACAAAGTCGAAATTACCAAAAGCAATCTCGAAGCCTTGTGGGAAGGCTGGCCGGTTCTAACAGTCTCGCGCTCCGCGCCGTTTAGAAGCCCAACCAATATGGGCCGCCATGCCTTCCTGCCTTCGAAAGACTGTTTGTAAGCAACAATCTTGGCCGCAATACTATTCCCGGTCTTTTTTTTCCATCGCCGCGAAGGCTGCTTGCGGTTTTTCATGCAAGGCCGCGGAAGGAGATTGCGCATCGCGGCGGGACAATTCCGCAAGCGCCGCAAGACCGCGTTCCCGCGATCCCCGCGCCGCGCGGGCAATGAAAGAGGAATGGGCATCGAATTCGGCAATCCCCATCGCCGCCCATTCTTCAATGAGCTTGTTGACGGAAACGCCCCGTTGCGCCGCGAGCGCCTTCAGGCGTTCGGCCTTTTCGTCCGGCATTCTAATAGTCAAGGTAGCCATGACCCCTCCTTTCACCCCACAATGATAGCACATACGCCATCATTCACAAGCGCTTTTTTACCCTCAAATATTCCGCCGGGGTAAGGATGGAGAGGTCGGTCAGGAGGTCGGGATGGCGGTAGTCTTTGATATTCCACGTTAAAATCGTGGGAGAACCGGCTGCGAGGGCCAGTTCGACGACATGATTGTCCCCTTCGTCCCGCAAATTGGGCCGCCAGCGGTAATGAATTTCGACCCAGCGGCATATGGAGCAGAAATCATCGAAGAAGGCGGACCGTTCGGCGGCGGTAAAGGCGCTATTTTCGTACAGGTGGGCGCGCGAGAGCAGGCTCTCATATTCGAGATAGAGGGCATCGCCCATTACGGGCCTGATCTCATCCCGAAACGCCATTTCCAGGACTTTACGGTTCAGCCCCGCATCGCCGCGCATCAACGCGCCGGTAAAAATATTGGTATCGATAACAATGTCGGAAGACGCCATGGGGCCAGACTAAACCAGCCGCTCCTGCTCGATCGCGGCCTTGATGAAGGACACGAACAGGGGATGCGGCTCGAACGGTTTTGATTTCAGTTCGGGGTGATACTGCACGCCGATGAACCAGGGGTGGTCGTTGCGTTCGGCGATTTCCGGCAGCCGCCCGTCCGGCGACACGCCGGAAAAGATCAGGCCATTGGCCTCCAGCTGCTCGCGGTAATTCATGTTCACTTCGTACCGGTGGCGGTGGCGTTCCTGGATTTCGGTGGAACCGTAAATCTCCGCGACCTTCGATCCTTTTTTGAGGGCCGCCGGATACGCGCCGAGGCGCATCGTGCCGCCAAGGTCGCCGTTCGCCGCGCGGCTTTCCTTGGCGTTGCCCTTGACCCATTCCGTCATCATGCCGATCATCGGGATTTCGGCGGGGCCGAACTCGGTTGAATTCGCACCCTTGATCCCGGCGGTGTTGCGCGCCGCTTCGATCACAGCCATCTGGAGGCCGAAACAAATACCGAAATACGGCACTTTCTTTTCACGCGCGAATTTGGCGGCCTTGATCTTGCCTTCCGCGCCGCGCTCACCGAAGCCGCCGGCGACCAGGATACCGTTGACGCCCTCCAGCTCGTGCGAAATCTCGTCGTTGTTGTCGAACTTCGAAGATTCGACGAACTTGATGCGCACCTTGTTCTGGTTGGCGATGCCGCCGTGGATCAACGCTTCGTTGAGCGATTTATACGAATCCGCAAGATTGGTGTATTTTCCCACCAGCGCGATGGTAACCTCGCCTTCCGGATTCTTGATGCGGCGGACGATCTCTTCCCACTTGGAAAGATCCGGGTCCGGCGCCTTGATGCCGAACGCGTCGAGCACCTGTGTGTCGAGCCCGACCTTGTGATAGGACAGCGGCACTTCATAAATCGTTTTTACGTCGAGCGCGGGAATGACCTTGTTCGGCTCGATATTGCAGAACAGCGCGATCTTGCGCAGATCGTCCGGGTCGATCTCCCTGTCCGCGCGGCAGAGCAGGATGCGCGGCGCGATCCCGACGCTCATCAGCTCTTTCACACTGTGCTGCGTCGGCTTGGTTTTCAATTCGCCCGCCGCCGCGATATAGGGCAGCAGCGTGACATGGATGTTGAGCGAACGGTCGCGGCCTATTTCATTGCCGAACTGGCGCATGGCTTCGAGGAACGGCAGCGATTCAATATCGCCCACCGTGCCGCCGATCTCGACCAGCACGAAATCCGCCGTCCCATCCTTCTCGCGCATGAAGTTTTTAATCTCGTCCGTGATGTGCGGGATGACCTGCACCGTCGCGCCAAGGTAATCGCCGCGGCGCTCCTTTTGCAGGACGTTCATATAAATCTTGCCGGTGGTGATGTTGTCGTCTTTGGTCGCGGGGTTGCCTGTGAAACGCTCATAATGGCCAAGGTCGAGGTCCGTCTCCGCCCCATCGTCGGTGACATACACTTCGCCGTGCTGGAACGGGCTCATCGTGCCGGGATCGATGTTCAGGTACGGGTCCATCTTGCAAAGGCGGACTTTAAAGCCGCGCGCCTGAAGCAACGCGCCGAGGGCGGCGGAGCCGAGGCCCTTCCCAAGGGAAGAAACCACGCCGCCGGTAATAAAAATAAAACGTGTCATAAAACCCAACTCAAATTCAAAACCCCTTTTTCAAGGGGTCAGAATTTATTCAGATATCGGTGCGGATGGAGCCCCGGATTGCGGCTGAGAGTCTTTCTCGGCCTTCGGGAGATCTTTATCGCCGGATGCTGCCGAAGAGTCAACTTTTTCGGACGTTTCATCCCCATGTTCGTTCGTTGGGGTTGTGGATGGCTTGCTGCCGTCGGCGTTCGGGACCACTTCGCCCGAAACGGCGGGCGGCGTGTCGATATGTTCCAGCATGCTGGTCCCGCTTCTGTGTGAACCCGCCAGGATGGCAAGGACGATACTGGTGGTGAAGAACAGGCCCGCGCAAATCGCCGTGGCGCGGGTCAGCGCGTTGGCCGTCTGGCCTGCGGTGGCGAATCCGCCCATGCCGCCACTGCCCCCGCCGATACCAAGGCCGCCGCCTTCCGAGCGTTGCAGGAGGATCAAGCCGATCAGGGCCAGCGCGAGAATAAGGTGTATAACCAGAATGACGTTTTCCATGGGCTCTCCTTTTAATGGCCTTCCGCCCCAAAGTCACGAGGTTTTAAGAGCTTTTGCACATTGACATAATTATCTTATCGATCTAAACAGTCAACCAAACGTCTAGAAACGAGTTGCTTTATGAATCTCACACACGACAAAGACGGCATGTTCAGAGCCTCGCTGGAATTACTGTTCAGCGCCTGTGGAGATATGCCTTCGCCCCAACAAACCAAAATATTGGACAAGGCGTTCGAAGCCCTTCCGGAAGAAGAATTTACTGTTCTGGATGAGGCAACGGCTTATTTAGCGGCCGAAATGGACCGCGAACCTTGTATACCCAGCCTAATCCTTGATGAAATTTATTATGGGTTTGAAGACCGAAAAGACAATCTCATCGCAGCCGCCGAAATAACCGCAAAGACTATAAGCGACACCTTTGGAACAGCCGTGTTGAATGAGATGCTGTCTCGTGGCGTATTACGGGAAGTTTCACGGTCATTCCGTGACCGTAGCTGCGAAACGCTTGCCACTGCCTACGCTTCCCTCGATCTAAATAGCTAGGCCGCCGTCGCGATACCCATAAAATCCTCGGATTTGAGCGACGCCCCGCCGATCAATGCGCCGTCCACGTTCGGCACGGCGAAAATCTCTGCGGCGTTCGATGGCTTTACCGATCCGCCGTACAGTATACGCATATCGCCCGGCACTTTACCCCGGATAAACGCATGCATGGCACGGATATCCTCGGCTGTGGCGGTTTTCCCGGTGCCGATGGCCCACACGGGTTCATACGCAATTACGGTGTTTTGGGCCGTTGCACTGGCGGGGATAGAGGCCGCCATCTGCGCCGCCACCACGTCGTTCTGCTTTCCGGCCTCGCGCTCCGCTTCGGTTTCGCCTACGCAGATAATCGTAATCAGGCCGCTGGCATTGGCGGAAACCGCTTTGTCATGAACGGTTTGGTCGCTTTCTCTGTGATATTGCCTGCGCTCGGAATGGCCGAGGATCACATAAGTCGCGCCGATATCTTTGAGCATCGAAGCCGAAATATCGCCTGTGAACGCGCCATTGGCTTTTTCCGAACAATCTTGCGCCCCCAGCGCGACCACGCTGGTCTTGTCCTTGACCATCGGGATATGCACGAACGGCGGGCAAACCACGAAATCGCAGGTTTCCAGGACAACGGGGTTTTGCTCGATGGCTTCCTCGACCGCAATGATTAACGCGTCTGCGGATTTCTCCGTCCCGTTCATCTTCCAGTTGCCTGCGATCAGTTTTTTCATGGTCTTTTCCTATGTCATCCCGAGCGAAGCCGAGGGATCTGGCTGGATGTCGTTAATATCCCTCCGCTACGCTTCGCTTCGGTCGGGATGACGCTTTGTAAGTAAAAAGAGAGCCTTGCCCCCAATTCCGTCCCTCCTTATAGTGCCCCGAGTTGGAAATGAAAAGAGAGGATATCCATGCTCATATGGATGCGGAACAGCACTTTTGGCGGCGCGTTGAAATTCCTGCTGCTCGGCTTTATGACCCTCGCGGTTGCAGGCCTTGTCATGACGGATGTCGGCGGGTTTTTCCACGGTACGATGTCGTCCACCACGGTGGCCAAGGGCGCGGGTGTAAAAATCGGGATTCAGGAATTTGACCGCACCGTCCGCCGCGCCCTGGGCGCGCAGGGTATCGGTGCGGCAGAGGCGTACCAGCTTGGCCTGATAGACACCATTCTCACCTCCGAAATTCAGAACCGCCTGTTCACGAAAGAGGCGAAGACGCTCGGCCTTGAAGTCGGCGATGACGCTGTAAAGGCGCAGATTTCCAAACTGGCGGAGCCGCTGGCCACCGATGGCCGCTCGAAAAAAGAGGCCCTGCAACAAATCCTGCGCACGCAGAATATTTCTGAGGGCGAATTCATCGGCGCGATCCGCCAGGAAATGGCGAACAGCCTTCTGCGCGGCGCACTTTCGGCCCCCGCTACGCTGACCTCGCCGCTGATGGCGCAGAGCCTGTACCGCTACGACAATGAAAAACGCGGCGCGCGCGGCATCATTCTCAGGAACGAATCCGTTTCCGACGTGACGAAGCCGACGGACGAACAGCTTCAAAAATATTATGAGGCAAACAAACAGGATTTTCTGATCCCCGAAACGCGCACCATCACCATGGCCACGCTGAAGATGGACATGCTCAAAAAGAACGTGAAAATTTCGGATGAGCAGTTGAAAGCCGAGTATGACAAGAATATCGCCTCGTTTACAAAGCCTCCCCGCCGCCTTGTTGAACAGGTGACGCTGCCGGATGAAGCCGCCGCGAAGGCCGCCGCCGAAGATATGAAGGCCGGAAAACCGGTGAAGGATTCCAACACGCAGGAATTTGAAGAAGCCGGGCTTCTTCCCGAAATCGGCGCACCCGTGTTCGCGGCTTCCGAAGGCGCCGTTGTCGGCCCGATCCAGACCTCCCTCGGCTGGCACGTGCTGAAGGTCAAATCGGATCTGCCCGAATCTGTTGCCCCGTTCGCAGAGGTGAAAGACCGCCTGCGTGATGAACTTTCCAATATTTCGCTGACGGAAGAACTGTACAATGCGGGCAACGCCATCGAAGACCGCGCCGCGGGGGGTGACAAACTCGAAGACATTGTCTCCGAATACGGCATGACCACGGAAATCATCGGCCCGTTCCGCCAGAACGGCCGCGACAAGGATGGCAATGACGACTTCAAATCCTACGGCGCAGACCGGGAAAAAATCATCCAGGCCGCCTACGATTTCGAAGAAGGCGAAATCGCGCCCGTTGTGGAAACCGCGGACGGTCAATTCCATTTGATCCGTGTAGACCAGGTCATCCCGGATTCCTATCGTGACTTCGCCTCCGTAAAATCCGCGCTGGAATCCCGTTGGGTGGATGAACAGCGCGCACTCGCCAACGCCGCGAAGGCAAAAGCCGCCCTTGATGCGCTGAACGCTGGCAAACCGCTGGACGACGTGGCAAAGGAAAACGGCGCGTCCGTTCAGTCTTTTGCGAACATCTCCCGCAAGGAAGCGCCCGCTGCGCCGCTCACGCCCATCGTCGCGGCGCAGATTTTCACGGCGGACAAAGGCGGAAACTTCTCGGCGGAAATCGAAAACGGTTTTGTCGTCGGCACAGTGACGGATATCTCCCTGCCCGCCTCCGCACAGGACCAGAAAGAACTCGCTGCGCTCGAAGACCTCACGGGCCGTTCCTTGACGCAGGATATTCTCGGCCAGTACATCACAGCCCTGTCGGATGGAAAGCCCGTAAAGGTCAACAAGCCCCTGCTTGAACAGGTTTACGGACAACAGGCCCAGTAATGAGCGTTTTTCCTTCGTTTGAAAATTTTGAAAAAATCTTCCGCGAAGGCAAAACGCAACTTGTCTGGACGTGGGTGCCCGCCGACCTGGAAACGCCTGTTTCCGCCTACCTGAAACTGACACAGGACCGCGAAAACTCTTTTTTGCTGGAATCGGTCGAAGGCGGCGCGACGCTGGGCCGCTATTCCGCCATCGGGTTTGATCCTGATCTCGTCTGGACCTACACATCCGGCACGGATGCCGCGCCGCTGGACACGCTGCGCAAGCATGTCCGCGAAAGCCGGATCGACCATGTCGCCCCCGAAATCCCGCCGATGGGTCCGTCCGGCCTGTTCGGTTATATGGGCTATGATATGGTGCGTCTGGTTGAAAACGTGCCGGACGCCAACCCGGATGAACTGAACATCCCGGATTCCATCATGATCCGCCCTACCGTCATGGTGATCTTCGATAACGTCAAAAGCCAGATGTGTATCGTGACGCCCGTGCGCGAAACATCCGGCGACGCGCAAAGCGTGTATGACGCCGCCGTGCGCCGCATTGAAAAAACCATCGATGCGCTCTCAAACCCCGTCCCGTCCACGGCCCTGCATTTTGAAACGAAACTCCAAACGCCCCTTGCCGTTACGGGCAGCGTGGAGAAAAACGCCTTTTTCAAAATGGTGGATCAGGCGGCGGAATATATCCGCGCCGGGGAGATTTTTCAGGTCGTGCTCGGCCTGTCTTTTTCCATGCCCTTCGATCTCCCGGCCTTCTCGCTCTATCGCTCCTTGCGCCGGACCAATCCGTCGCCGTTTCTGTTCTATTTCAATCTTGGAAAGTTCCAGCTTGTCGGCTCCTCCCCGGAAATTTTGGTCCGCGTGCGCAAACGCCGCGTCACCATCCGCCCCATCGCGGGAACGCGCAAACGCGGCGCCAATGCCGAAGAAGACGCCGCCCTCGCCGAAGAACTATTGGCAGACCCGAAAGAGCGCGCGGAACATTTGATGCTGCTGGATTTGGGGCGCAACGATGTCGGCCGCGTCGCGAAAACCGGCACGGTAAAAGTCACGGACCAGTTCTTCATCGAAAAATATTCGCATGTTCAGCACATCGTCTCAAATGTCGAGGGTGAATTGCGGGACGATCTGGATTCCTTCGATGCGCTGTTCGCGGGCTTCCCGGCGGGCACGGTCTCCGGCGCGCCGAAAGTCCGCGCCATGGAAATTATTGATGAACTTGAAACCACGCGCCGCGGCTATTATGGCGGCTGCATCGGCTATCTCGACGGCAACGGCGATCTGGACACCTGCATCGCGCTCCGCACCTCGCTGGTCAAAGACGGCAAGGTTTACGTGAGCTCCGGCGCGGGCGTGGTGGCGGACAGCAAACCTGAATTCGAATACAACGAATGCGTCATCAAGGCGAAGGCGATTGTGTCGGCAGCGGATGAAGCTGTATCTCAGGCTCGCTCGACGCGGGCGCAGAAGGCGTAATCGCCAAAACCTCTTCTTCCGGGAACATATCCAGCGGCACGGCAGGCGTCTCCGCCGGGACGGCTTTCGCTTCCTGTGTTTTCACTTTCGGCACGACCAGAAGCCTGCTCACCGGCACCAGTTCGATGCCCTTCCCCTCCAGCGTCGGGATCCATTCTTTCAACGCCGCAATCGTGTTGTCTTTCGGATGGCCGATGGCGATGGCATAACCGCGGCGCAGGGCGAGCGCTTCCGTCTGGCGCAGCGCCTTGCGCGCGAAGTCCAGCGTTTCCACGTGGTCGATGAAAACATCGCGCTCCGCATACGGAACGCCGCTGCTTGCCGCCTCATGCGCCGCGACCGACTGCGGCGATGTTTTGGAATCAAGAAAGAACAATCCGTTTTGCGCCAGCGTCGCCATGATCCGGTCCATCGCCGGTTTGTCCTGCGTCAGGCGGCTGCCCATATGGTTGTTGATCCCCTCATACCCGTCGAAACTTGCCAGCATCGCCGCGAACGCTGCGTTCATCTCCTCCGCGCTCATGGATGATTTGAGGCCCCCGGGGCCGATATTGACGCTCGCATCCATCGCCTCCATCGGCGTATGGATGATCAGGCTGTGCCCCTTCGCCTTTCCGTCTTTCGCCATCTCCCGCACACGCGGCGCATAAGGAAGCATGGCCAGCGTGATCGGCGCGGGAAGGTCGATAGCGGCGCGACTGCGTTTGATGTCCATTCCCACGTCGTCGATAATGATGGCTATTTTCGCTGCACCGGTAACTTTCGGCTTGGGCAGGACGGGCGACGGCAATACCTGCGCCTCTTTCTTTTCCTCCGGCGGCGGGGGGAGCACGGGTTGCAGGTCCGCGGTTTCCTTCGGACTATCCTCCGCCTTCGGCAATTCCGCCTCGAAGAATTCCTTGCCCTCCGGCGGCTTCACCCGCACCGGCGGGGTTTTCAGTCCCCGGCTTTCCGCCAGCGTTTCAATCCGCGCCTGCTGCCGCGCTTCTTCGATATAGGACCGCGTGCCACCAAAGATAAACTGATCCATGAGAAGCATCAGGACCATGGCGATAAAGATGAACCGGATCGTTCCGGGCTGGATGCGGCGTTTCATGGGCGCAGCCTAGCAATCCCGCGCCCAAACGTCCACGGGGGACATTTCTGCCCCCCGTGAAGAATTTATGATGATATCGGTCGTCCTAGACAGGGCCGCCGCTACGGCTGGGGCCCGATGTGGGTGCAGGCGCTGCCGGTGCGATATGAGCCTGTGCCACCAGCCTCATCGCATTCGCCAATTCCGCGTGGCCTCTTTGCGCGACGCCATCCGCTGCCTTGAGAAGCGACTGAAGTGCGCTTCTTTCATGTATGGCCAAAACCGTTGCACTCAGCTCCGCGCCCTTGGCCACACTCGTTTCCAGCGCATGTACAGTGGCGTTGCGCCCCTGGGCATGGACAACAAAATCCGGATCTGCCTTCTGACCGGGTCTCGTCTTTCCAACCATGCTGAACATTGTTTCATAATCATTATCCGGCATAGCATCGGCATGACCCGCTTTAATACGGTCAATAGCGCTCAGCGCCCTGACATCCGCCTGCGCTTGGAAAATAAGATTTCTATCGACTTCTTCGGTCTTGGCGATCATGAAGAATTTTGGAACATCGTTCGGAACGCCCCTGCCCTGCGTGCTGGCAATCTGGCGCGCCGCGTTCATTTCGGCGGACGTAATTCCCAGTTCTTCTATCTTCGCTTTACGCGCGTCATCGTTGCGCATCAGGCCGAACAGGTCTGTTTTATCGTCTTTCGGACGTTTCAGGGAAATAGCGACAAGATCAGCCTGAACCAAGCCAGCTCTGGCACGCTCTTTTTCTTCTATGACGCCAAGCCTGCTTGCAATCTCACCAACAGGCAAATCGAACGTCTGCTTGGCCTGATGTGTCATCCAGCTTTGCATAACCTTGTTTACCAGTTCCGGATTCGTTTTTTGAAGCTTTTGGATTTCCGCAGCATTCTTTACTTCGATGCCGTGCTTTTGCGCGGCAAGGAAAAGAAGGATTTTTTGCTCATCATTTCCTTTCAGGACCGCGGGCTTGCCGTTCGTTCCCGTCGTTTTGGACAGTTCGGCGAGTTTATCCGCGCTTTCAGCTGTGAGCGTGCCGCCTTGCGCAACATTCGCTTGAACGCTGTTTTTGGCAACGGTGAAGCTGTGCGCGTGGCCCTTGACGGCGACTTCGACTTTGTCGCCCTTGTCGTTGAAAGCGACCGCGACCGGCTTCATAACCTGTTTTAATTCCGCGCCACCGAACTTGTTTTTCAAAAGGTCCGACAAAATCGGGAAATTGTCGCGTGACAGATCGAATTGGGAAACCGGCTTTGGCTCTGGCTTGGTGTCGCGTCTTTGCTCAAAATTGCCGCTCAACCTGTTGGGATCGGCGGCAGGCGAACCAGCGGCGGGCGCGGCGGGTGTCTGGTCGTCTTCTTCATCACCAAAGAAAATGCCAACCATACCATCCGGCTGTTTCTTTTTTCCTTTAAGCCAATCAAGACCTTTAACCATACCATCCACTCCATCGCAAAAAGGGCCTATGGGCCCAGCTATTTCAATAATGCATCTTTATACAGTTATAGCCGTATTTAGTCAAGGAATCAAAAACGTCAGTTTTATTATATCTAACAATAGGTTAATTTGGTTCAAACTTGATAAAAAGCTAATACTGCGTCGAATTAGCCCCTGTTCTCCCATGGTTGTTCTTGCCTTTGCTTGCTTCGGCCGTATAACGTCACCTGCCATGATCTTGCTTATCGATAACTATGACAGCTTTACCTACAACCTCGTCCAGTATCTCGGCGATCTGGGGGCGGATGTCGATGTGCGCCGGAACGATAAAATCACGGTTCAGGACTCCATCGCCCTGAAACCCGAAGGGATCGTCATTTCCCCCGGCCCGTCTGACCCGGACCATGCGGGCATTTGCGTGCCGCTGATCCACGCGGCGGCGGAACAATCCATTCCTTTGTTTGGCGTGTGCCTGGGGTTACAGGCGATGGGTCAGGCGCTCGGCGGCAAGGTCGTGCGCGCGCCCGTGCCGCTGCATGGCAAAATCTCCCCGATTTTTCACGAAGGCAAAGGCGTGTTTGCCGGCCTTCCCTCGCCGTTCAATGCCACGCGCTATCATTCCCTGATCGTGGAAAGGGAATCCCTGCCCCCGGTCTATGACATTACGGCGCAAACCGAAGACGGGCTGATCATGGGGCTCTCGCACAAGACCAGGCCGATCCATGGCGTCCAGTTCCATCCCGAAAGCATCGCGACCGACCACGGCCACGCGATGATCCGCAATTTCCTGAATGTAATCTGATGCCCTCTTCCGACTTCGCCCAATATCTTAATAAAGCGCTGGAAGGCCATGTTTTCTCCGAAGAAGACATGACCGCATGCATTGGCCTTTTGATGGAAGGGACAGTGAATGAAGCGGACGCTGGCGCATTCCTCACCGCCCTTCATACACGCGGGGAAACCGCCGCCGAAATCGCGGGGGCTGCGCGCGCGATGCGCTCCCGTGCTTCTACTATCGATGCGCCAAAGGGCGCGATAGACTGCTGCGGTACGGGCGGCGATGGCCTCTCCACCTTTAACATCTCCACCGCTGTCGCCATTGTCGCGGCCGCCTGCGGCGCCGTCGTGGCCAAACACGGCAACCGCTCCGCCTCTTCCAAATCCGGCGCGGCGGATGTTCTGGAGGCGCTGGGGGTTGATCTGTCGCTTTCCCGCGATACGCAGGAGCGCGCGCTGAAAGACATCGGCTTTTGCTTTCTTATGGCGCCCAACCATCACCAGGCGATGCGCCATATCGCCCCGGTGCGCAAATCGCTCGGCCACCGCACCATATTCAACCTGCTCGGCCCCCTCGCCAATCCCGCGAATACAAAAAAACAACTGGTCGGCGTATATGCGGAAAACTGGGTGCGCCCGATGGCGGAGGCGCTCCAATCGCTCGGCGCGCAAAAGGCGCTGGTCGTCCATGGCTCCGACGGGCTTGATGAAATCACGCTGACCGGGCCGACGCATGCCGCGCTGCTCCGCGATGGCGTAGTAACGGAAACCACCTTCCTGCCGCTGGATTTCGACCTGCCGGAAATCAACCTGGATCACCTGCGCGGCGGCGACGCCATGCAGAACGCGGCGGCCCTGATGGGCATTCTTAACGGCGCGCATAATGATTACCGCGTCATCGTGCTTGCGAACACCGCGGCCGTGCTGATGCTCCATGACGACCGCCCCTTGCGGGACGGCGTTCGCGCGGCTGCAGAGGCGCTGGATACAGGCGCCGCGCTCAATGTTCTGAACCGTTACAGGGATCTCCGCGCATGACCGTCCTCGCCCGCATCTGCTCTGACAAGCTTTCGCACATCGAAACAAAAATGGCGCAGGTATCGCTGGCCGATATTCAGGCGCGCGCAAAAGACGCCGCACCCACGCGCGGCTTTATCGACGCGCTCCGCAAAAAATCCCCCGCGCTGATTGCCGAGGTAAAAAAAGCCTCGCCCAGCAAGGGCATCATCCGCGAAGACTTCGACCCCGTTAAGATTGCAAAAATCTACGAAGATAACGGCGCGGCGTGTTTGTCCGTCCTGACGGATGAACCGTATTTTCAAGGAAAGGACGAATATCTTACCGCTATCCGCGCCGCCGTGTCCCTGCCCCTGCTGCGCAAGGATTTTATGCTTTCTGAGTACCAGGTGTTTGAGGCCCGCGCCCTCGGCGCAGATTGCATTCTTTTGATCATGGCCGCGCTCGATGATGTACAAGCCGCAAATCTCTACGCCCTCGCCACAGACCTCGGCATGGACACTTTGTTCGAAGTGCACGATGAAGAAGAACTGACCCACGCTCTCGCCCTCTCCCCGAAAATGGTCGGCGTCAACAACCGCAATCTCAAGACGCTGGAGGTTGACCTCGCCACCGGCCTCAATCTTGCCGGGTCGATGCCGGGCGGCATTCTTACCGTGGCCGAAAGCGGCATCGGCGACCATGAAACCCTGCAAACCTTCGCGGCCGCGGGCTTCGGCGCGTTCCTGATCGGTGAAAGCCTGATGCGCCAGCCCGATATCGGCGCGGCGACAAGGGGAATTTTGGGTTTATCACCGTCCAGCAGGTGACGGCTGTATTGCAACGACATTGCCCTGATTGATTCCAGCAGGCCGCTTGCCGCAATATCCGGAAATATATGATGGCGTTCTCTTAACTTCGTATATCTCTCTCAGCGCCGATTCGATATGACGCAGCTTTCCAACAGCAATATCGCGCGGATATGTTTGCTTGGGGAATATATCCATGTTTATGGTCATGTCCGGAATTTCAAACGGTAAATACCCTTCTTTTTCTTCTCTTCCTAAATGCTTGAAACTCTGCCCGCGATGATGCCCCATCACATCCATAACAATACGGTACTGAGATGTACCCTCGATATCCTGAATTTTAAGTTGCAATATCATATTTTCCATGGGAGCAAGGTCTGCTGCGGCATGGACATCGTATGCGAAAGATCTCATGCTTTGGTCGACAATGCTTAAAAGGCCGTTAGGACGAAGCCGCGTAATATTTTCGCCAGCGGAATTTTCAACGCAAAGCAGATCACGAGAACGGATTTTTGCTGGCTTTAAATCTTCCGCACGCTTTAAAATGCGCGAGGTTACGTATTCATAAGGATCGAACGGTAAAACCGTTGATGTTCGGGCATCCGCTCCGCGCAGATAAAAAACCGATGTTTCACACGCCAGACATGTCGATAGCTTGTTCAAGATACCCGATATTTTCATAGCCTCATCAATAAGCGCCGAATGAAGTTATGTCAATTACTTTCGACTATGCAGATTGACACAGATCATGAACAAGCGTAGAACAGTAGAGGAACAAACGAATCTTCTAAAGGATCCCGCCGATGCTGACCAAAAAGCAGAAAGATTTGCTTCTTTTCATTCATGAACGCATGAAAGCGGGCGATGTCGCGCCCTCATTCGATGAAATGCGCGATGCGCTGGACCTGAAATCCAAATCCGGAATTCACCGCCTGATCACGGGCCTTGTCGAGCGCGGGTATCTGGAACGCCTGCCTCACCGCGCCCGCGCATTGGAGGTAAAAAAACTCCCCGAAGGCTATAACCCCAAATCCAACGACAATTCACGCAGCGCCGGGCAGACCCGTGAAATCAACGCGGTCATCGCCGCGTCGGCCATGCGCGCCATCCCGATGCAGGGACGCATCGCCGCCGGTACGCCGATCGAGGCGATCCGCGATGAAAGCGCGACGATCGACATTCCCGCCACCATGATCTCCGGCTCCGGCAATCACTACGCGCTGGAAATTGACGGGGATTCCATGGTCAATGCGGGGATCAACGATGGCGACACCGTCATCATCAAAAAATGCGACACCGCCGAAGACGGCGCGATTGTCGTGGCCCTTGTGGACGGCGAAGAGGTGACGCTCAAGCGCCTCAAGCGCGCGAAGGGCAAGGTTATCCTCATTCCTGAAAATGACCGGTACGAACCGCGGGAATTCGAACCCGCCCGCGTGCAGATTCAGGGCCGCCTCGCCGCCCTGATGCGCACGTATCATTGATCCGCGTTTTCTCCGGCTTGATTGACGCAACATCGCGCGTCCTATTTACAGGTCATCCCGAGCGAAGCCGAGGGATCTGGCCCGGCACCAGAACTCTAGCTGACGTCACAGCTCAAAATTTTTTAAATGTTGGTGCCTGACCAGTCGCGACAAAAGACGAAGCCCCTCCCTTGAGAGAGAGTCTGGGGCAGGGCAAAAAATTCAAGCCATAGCTTACAAATCCATCACCGGACGCATAACCGCAACCGCCGTGATCTTTGATGCCGTGCCAAACACATCCCTGTCCAGGACATCTGCATATTCGGCCCTGACCACATCGCCTTGAAACACCTGGCCGTATCCCGCTTCATCGGAAAACCGCGCAAGGCTGACAGGGTTGCCATGACCACGGATGGTCAGGATTTCGGCCTCAGGAACAGCTGTTTGATCGACATCCAGAACCATGCCTGTGACTTGGGAAAACGCCGCTCCGTTCAGGGAGCCTTTGGAAAAAGCCGTCATTACACACCTTCTTTTATTTTTTTGTAATTTATGGCCAGACAAAACACGGCTTCATGACCGTTTGTCAATAAAAATGCCGGAAAACGCTTACTTGCGGCGTTTTATGACCCAGGGGCGGTCAATCCCGGCCTCTGCCGCCGCCCTTACGCGGATATCGTCCTTACCGAGATAAAAGGCATGCGCGCCGCTATCCTTGAACGCGAACAGGTCATACACGCCCTCTTTGGGGCACAGCGCGCCGGCGGGAATTTGTGCGATCAACATATCCGCCCACGCGCAATCCTCGATAATCGCCGTCTGCGTGCTTGCCGCCGCGACCCTCCATCCCTTGATCTCCCCGCGGCACCCGTGGTCGTCACACCGCATGGGCGATTTCTCGTCCTTCATCAAGGGCGGCTTTTCCAGGAGAAGCCCTGCCAGCCGTTGCCAGTTTTCGACCGCGAATTTCTCTCCGCGCCTGCTCAGAACATATAAGGCGCCGTCCGCACCGCGCACAGCCGCCTGCTTTCCGGTGGAGGATACGATGACATCCGGAAACGGCGCGAACGCCGCCGCCGCGATGCCCGCGCCGATGATGGCGGCGGCGAAAAACTTCCCCCGCCATCCCTCCCACAAAAGGAACAGCGTCAGGCCGGCGGCAATGCAGATAAACGTGATTTCCGGCCATTGCCGGACGCGGATCACCGCCCCGTCAAGCCCCGCCGTCCAGTGCGCGATGGCGAGCATCCACACCGTGCCCCATTCCATTACGTGAAGCGCGGGCGCCTCCCATCCGAACGGCATCAGCATCATCGCGACGATCGCCGCCGGCATGATGACAATCCCCGTGAGCGGCACGGCCAGCATGTTGGAAAGAACGCCGTATACGGCAAAACTCTGGAAGTGATACAGGCTGAACAATCCCGTCACGCCGCCCGCGATAATGGAGGTCGCGACAAGCGTGATTGCATACAACGCTCCGCGCCGCAGATATCCCGCCTGCCTGCGCCAGGCCATCCAGTCTGCGCGAATATAATCGAAGAAGCATATCAGCGCGGCCACCGCCGCATAACTCATTTGAAAACTGACGCCGATGAGCGCATGCGGCGCGATCGTAAGAACGACAAGCGCCGAAAACGCGATCAGCCGCAGCGATAGCGGTGAGCGGTCCAGCATGATCGCGACCAGCACAAGGCCGGTCATCAAAAGCGCGCGCTGCGCCGGAACGTCCGCTCCCGCCAGCAGAACGTAAAACGCCGCACCGGACAGCGCGATCCCGGCGGCGATCTTTTTGATCGGCCAATGCAAAGCCGCCCACGGAAACGCCGCCATGAACAGGCGGGAGAAAAAGAACAACACGCCCGCCACCATCGCCACGTGCGTGCCGGAGATGGAGAGCAGGTGGTAAAGCCCGCTGTCGCGCATCGCCCCGTCGTCGTCTTCCGCAATCGCGCCGCGTCCGCCGGTGATCAGCGCGCTCATAATTCCCGCGCTCACCGGCCCCGCCTGCGCGGCGATTTTCTCCTCGATATGCAGGCGCAAATTCTCGAATAACAGGTCCGCACCCTGCGTGCGGTCGCCGATGATTTCCGGCGCGCGGTATGAAAACCCTACCGCGCCGATCCCTTGAAAAAACAAGTGGCGGCGGAAATCGTATGCGCCGGGCATGACCGGGCCGGACGGCGGGTCTATCGCCGCGAGCGTTTTGATCCGCGCGCCGGGGACCAGGCCTTCATCCTTTCGGAATGACAAACGCACCTTGCGCGGCGTGTCCTCGGGCTGGATTTTCTCGATGGCAAGGTGCGTGAGGACGGCGCGGCTTCCCCTCTCACCCTCCATCACCTCCACGCTTTCCACCGTACCCGTGATGTCTGCAAACTTGATGGATTTGGCAAGGATCGATGTGCCGTACCGCGTTGTGCCGCCCTGCGCCGCCATAAAGCCGAGAACAGCCAGAAACAGGCCCAGCCCCGCGATATAGATCAGGAACCGCGCCAGGGAATCGTGATGACGGCGGTACAGCGGGTAGAGCGCCGCCGCCAGTGTCAACAGCAATCCCGCCGCCGCATACCGCCCCGGCTCCTGCGGAAGCGCGAAATATGCCGCAATTCCTGCCCCGAACGCCACCGGCGCCCACAGGAATAACCGGTCTTTTTGCGCCGAAATCTCTTTTCCGGCCTCTGCAATCCCGCTATGAATAGCTGTAAGTCTGAATGATGCAAAAAGGTCTAACGGCGGCACATGAAAAGCTTTCTCAAAGAAAATTTCCCGGGCTTGGTAACGCTCAAGCATACAATCGAAAAAAATATCGCCTATTTAAACTTGAACCTGCGCAGCAGGGAAAGGATTTTTTCCGGCTATTATACGTCCAACAAATGGAAAGACGCGCATTCCCGCTCCGGCGAAGGCTCGAATTTAGAGGTTACGGCCGCTCTGCGCGCCGCGCTGCCCGGCCTTTTTGCGCAATACGGCATCAAATCCGTGGTGGACGTACCGTGCGGCGATTTTTTCTGGATGAAACAGGCAGATCTCTCAGGCGTGGATTATACCGGCGGCGATATCGTCCAGGCGATGATCGACGACAACAATGCCCGGTACAGAAAGGAAAATATCCGCTTTCAATTCATCGACTTGTGTGAAAGCGTCCCGCCGCGCGGCGATCTGTTTATCTGCCGTGATGCACTGGTGCACATGTCGTTCAAGGACGTACAGAGCGCGCTGCGCAATATCAAGGCCAGCGGCTCCAAATACCTGTTTACAACCACCTTTACAAACCGCACGGAAAATGCCGATATCGCGACCGGCATGTGGCGCACCTTGAACTTTTCCCTGCCGCCTTTCAGCTTCCCTGCGCCGCTCCTCCTGCTCGATGAACGATACCATGGACAGGAAGGCCGTTATGCAGACAAACACATGGCCCTCTGGCGCCTGGATGATCTAACCCTCTAGAAAGAAAATCATGACCGTCGTCACCCGTTTCCCGCCATCCCCTACCGGCTATATGCATATCGGTAATGCCCGCACGGCGCTGTTCAACTGGCTCTATGCCAAGCATACGGGCGGAAAAATGGTCTTCCGTATTGAAGACACGGACCGCGAGCGCCATTCCGAGGCCGCGGTAGAAGCCATTATCAACGGCATGAAATGGCTTGGCCTCGATTGGGACGGCGACATCGTCTCCCAGTTCGGCCGCCGCGGCCGCCACGCCGAAGTCGCGCACGAACTGCTCAAGGCCGGGAAAGCCTACTACTGCTACTGCACGCCCGAAGAGCTGGACGCCATGCGCGAAAAAGCCAGGGCCGAAGGCAGGCCCACCTTTTACGACCGCCGCTGGCGCGACTCTACGTCGGCTCCTCCCGAAGGGGTTAAACCCGTCATCCGCATCAAGGCGCCGTTGACGGGAGCGAGCACGGTGCATGACCGCGTACAAGGCGACGTCACCGTCAATAACGAACAACTGGACGATATGATTATCCTGCGGTCGGACGGCACACCCGTCTACCATCTCGCCGTTGTCGTTGACGATCATGATATGGGCGTTACGCATGTCATCCGCGGCGACGATCACCTGAACAACACGTTCCGCCAGAATGTGATTATCGACGGCATGGGCTGGAAACAACCTGTATACGCCCATGTACCTCTCATACTGGCGGGCGACGGGTCTAAAATGTCCAAACGCAAGGGCGCAGCCTCGGTAGAGGAATATCGCGATATGGGCTACCTGCCTGAAACGATGCGCAACTACCTTTTAAAACTCGGTTGGGGCCACGGGGACGATGAAATAATCAGCCTCGAACAGGCGATCGAGTGGTTTGATCTGGACGGTATCGTCAAATCCCCCGCGCGCTGGGATTTCGACAAGCTGAATCACCTGAATGCGCATTACATCAAACTGGCGGACAATAACCGGCTGCTGAAACTGGCTCAGCCCTTCCTGGGCGCGGATATTGACGAGAAAGGCAAAAAACGCCTGCTCGCCATGATGGACGAATTGAAATCGCGCGCGGTAACCGTCGTGCAGATCGCGGAAGAAGGATCGTTCCTCGTCAAATCCGCCCCGCTGGATATTTCGGACGCCGCGGCAAAACATCTCGACGATGACGGAAAAAACGCGCTGCGCGCGCTTGCCACGCATTTCGCCGCGCTCGATATATTCAATGCTACCACCATTGAGCAAACCTGCCGCACGCTGGCAGCCGACATCGCGGGCGGAAAACTCGGCAAGATCATGATGCCGCTGCGCGCTGCGCTGACGGGCCGCGACAAATCTCCCTCTTTGTTTCACGCTGCGGAAATCCTCGGCAAGGATGAAACGCTTAGACGCCTTCGTGCGGTTACCGGAGACTAACCATGGAAAAAATGGCGCTTGTCCTGTCCAACTTCGCCTCGCCGGAATCCGCGCGCTCCGTCGTACGCATCCTGATGCAGGAACGGACCATCGCCTGCGCGAATATTTTTCAGCCGCACCTCGCCATTTACCCATGGAACGGCCAGATTCATGAACAGGATGAAACCGCCGTGTTGTTCAAGGCCGCATGGGAGAACAAAGAAAAACTTCTCAAACGCCTGCGCGAACTGCACCCATATGAACTGCCGGGCATCATCCTGATCGGCGCAGACGTGAACAAGGATTATGCAGACTGGCTGCGCAACTAAGGACCTTTCCCGCAGGCTCGAAGAATCTGTCCGGAAAAGCGGGCGAATCTCAGTTTTTCCTGTTTTGCAACGAATACTCATATCCTTCAAACCATAGTTTTCTGAGATATTCTTCACATATT
>JBDHTU010000010.1:0-22830 GCA_039808805.1 Micavibrio sp. | reverse complement strand
GTGCGCGGGATGGAGGCGGAAGGCTGCCCGTTCCAGGGCGTTCTCTACGCCGGGGTCATGGTGGTCAAGGACGATCCCTATCTGATCGAATATAATGTGCGGTTCGGCGATCCGGAATGCCAGCCGATGATGATGCGGCTTCAGGACGACCTGCTCGATGTGCTGTATGCCTGTGCGACTGGAAAGCTGGCCGGTTATAAAAACGGTCTGTCTTTCTCGGCGAATACCGCGCTCGTCGTCGTTATGGCGGCGCAAGGTTACCCGGGATCCTACAGCAAGGGCGGCAGCATAACCGGGATTCATGAGGCCGATGCCCTGCCGGGCGTGAAAGTCTTTCATGCCGGAACCGCCAAAAATGATGCGGAAGAGATTATAAGTTTCGGCGGCCGCGTTCTGGCTGTTTCCGCCTCCGCCCCCACGGTGGCAGAGGCGCAGTCCCGCGCTTACGAAGCGGTTGATCATATCATCTTCCCCGAAGGATTCTGCCGCCGGGATATCGGCTGGCGCGCCGTGCGTGCGAAGGGCAAGGCCGCCTAGGTCACCGCCTGGCTGTGAAAAACTCCCGCAGCAAAACCGCGCTTTCTTCGGCCAGCGGCCCATGGTCCACGCTGATTTTATGGTGGCAGGTCGGTTGTTCAAAGAAGCGGCCGCCGTGCAAAACCCCGCCGCCTTTCGGATCCGGGGCGGCAAAGACCAGCCGCCGGATGCGCGCGAACGCGATGGCGGCGGCGCACATCGCGCACGGCTCCAGCGTCACGTAAAGATCGTAGTCCGGAATGCGCTGGGCCCCGGCCCGCCGGCACTGCTCCCGGATCGCCAGGATTTCTGCATGCGCGGTAGGGTCGTTCATTTCCCGGGTGGCATTTCCGGCTCGCGCGACAATTGTGCCGCTGGCGGAATCGATCAAAACCGCGCCGATCGGCACTTCGCCGCGGGCGGCGGCTTTTCTCGCCTCTTCCATCGCGGCGGCCATATGGGTATGGTCTTGGTCTGATATCATAAGGCCTGATTAATGGAAAAAGACGCTGAAAGCAAAGGGGAACGGATCGCCAAGGTTCTGGCGCGGGCGGGGCTGTGCTCGCGCCGGGACGCGGAAAAATGGATCGAGGCGGGACGGGTCACCGTAAACGGCCGGAAACTCACGACTCCTGCCACGCTGGTCGGCCCGGCGGATGAGATCATGGTCGATGGCCAGAAACTGCAGGGAAAAGAACCGGCCCGTCTGTTCCTCTACCACAAACCGGGCGGGCTTGTGACCACGGCGAAGGATGAAAAAGGCCGCCGTACCGTGTTCGAGACCCTGCCCAGATCCCTGCCGAGGGTGGTCAGCGTCGGCCGTCTCGACCTGACGACCGAGGGGCTTTTGCTGCTGACCAACGATGGGGAGCTGTCGCGCTACCTGGAACTGCCCGCGACCGGGATTGTGCGCAGATACCGGGTCCGCGCCTATGGGCGCATAACACAGGACAGGCTGGACAAGCTGAAAGGCGGTGTGACGATCAAGGGCGTTAAATACGGGCCGATCGAGGCGGTGCGCGAATCCAAGACCGGGGACAATGTCTGGATCGAAGTGGCGATCACCGAAGGCAAAAACCGCGAAGTGCGCAAAGTGATAGAACATCTGGGCCTCGTGGTCAACCGCCTGATCCGAACATCCTACGGCCCGTTCCACCTTGGCAGCATGCCCAAAGGCGCGGTGCTGGAAATCCGGGGCAAGGCGTTGCATGAGGCGCTGCCGGGTTATTTCAAGTCATGAGGATCACGGGCGGCATTTACGGCGGCCGCAGGCTGGAACCGCCGCAGGACAGCCGTATTCGTCCGACATCGGACAAGGTTCGGCAGGCAATCTTTAATATCCTGAATGCCCGCGGGCTGGTGGACGGCGCTGTGGTTCTCGACGCGTTTTGCGGGACCGGGGCGCTGGGCATAGAGGCGCTATCGCGGGGTGCTTTATGCTGCACCTTTATGGACAAAAACCGCGGATCTCTGGACCTTTGCCGCCGTAATTTTGCTGCGCTCAAAATCGATGCGCAACATTGTTTCGTATTGAAGGACGCCGCCGCACCGGGGCAGGCGCAGCCGGATGCTGCAGCAAATCTGGTATTTCTCGACCCGCCTTATGCGCAGAACCTGATCGAGGCGGCGCTGCCCGCCCTCGAACAAGGGGGGTGGATCGCGCCGCAAGCCTGTGTTCTCATGGAATCGGAAAAGGGCTGGAATGACGCCGTTCTCGCGCCCCTCGGCTATGAAATATTGATGCGCAGGGATTACGGCGATACCGCCATCACGCTGGCGCAGAAACTCTAGAAAAGGATGCACTATGGTCTATCTGTTCGGCGTTGTCGGATTTGTCGCAGGTTTTGCGGGCGGTCTTTTGATCATCCAGCAATTCCTGAAAGGCTATGCTGCCAAGGAACTGCTTCATAACAAATCGCTGCGCTGGACTTATGGTCTTGCCGTCTGGGCGTTCGCTGGGATCGGGGCGTGGCTTGGCGTGTGGCTGCATGACCGGTCGATTTTTTAAAAGAGGATTCTATGGAAATTTATAACAGCGAAGAAAAATACGGGCTTCCGGCGAAATTCTTTCACTGGACGATCGCGGTGCTGATTCTCGGTCTTATCCCGGTCGGCCTGTTTATGGACGGGATGGAAAATTCCCCGCTGAAATTCGAGGTGTTCGCCCTGCACAAATCCTTCGGGCTTCTGGTGTTCTTCCTTGGATTGGGGCGGATCGTCTGGCGTTTTGTCTCTCCGCCGCCGGACCATCTTGAAACCCACGCGCATTGGGAGGTGACGCTGGCCGGCGCCGCGCATTTCTGGCTTTATGTCTGCATCATCGGCATGCCGCTGACCGGGTGGCTGATGTCGTCCGCCGGGGAATTCCCGGTGCCGTTCTTCGGCCTGCAAATGCCGCATATCATCGGCAAGGATGAGGGGCTGGGCCGCCTGTTCGGGCAGGCGCACGGCATCCTGGCCTATACGCTTTTGTTCGTGCTCGGCCTGCATATCGCCGGCGCACTGAAACATCATGTTCTGGACAAGGATGAAACCCTGATGCGCATGGCGTGGTACCGCGAAGGCATGGTTCTGCCCGCCTTGATCGTGATTGTTGCGGGTGCGTCTTTCGGAGCTTCGGCGTTGATGATCGGGCAAAAATATTTCGCAGCGCCCGGCGCGATAGAGTCTGCGGAAGACGTGATCGCCGCCGCGCCGCCGTCGCCGGCCGTGGACACGGCGGGCCTTGCCGAACATGGCTGGGCGATAGATCCCGCGCGCAGCAAATTGCAGTTTGAGGCCGTATTATACAACGCACCGTTCACCGGCACGCTTGGCGATTTCGGGGGAGAGATCGTGTTCAATCCGCAGGATTTATCGACGGCCAGGGCGGACATCCGCATCGGCATGAAGGATGTGGCGACGGGTGATTCCGACCGTGACGGCAGCATCCAGGGAACGGACTGGTTCGATACGGCCCAGTTTCCGGATGCGCGTTTCGTTGCACAAAAATTTGAGCATGCGGACGGCAACAAGTATGTCGCCATCGGCGATGTGACGATAAAAGGTGTGACCATGCCGCTGCTCATCCCGTTCACGCTGGATATCACAAATGCTCCGGACGGGCGCAAAACAGCACATATGCGGGCCGAGGTCAGCCTTGACCGCACGCATTTCAACATCGGCACGGCGGGACAATGGGCCACGGATACCAGCGTGGGCAAGGATGTTCGCGTTTTGATCGATTTATCCGCCGTTCAATAATTTCGCTTTTGCGCTTGCGAAAGAAAGAGTCTGTACCAAGCCTTTTCAATAAGGTAAGCTGCTTTTCGTCATGAGAACGCTCTACCATGTCTGGCTGCATCCATTTTCGCGAAAAGTGCGCCTTGCGCTCGCCGAAAAGAAACTGGAATTCGAACTTCAGATTGAAAAAATCTGGGAACGGCGCACGGCCTTTCTGGCGATGAACCCGGCCGGGGATGTTCCGGTGCTGGTGGAAAATGACGGGACCATCCTCTCCAACTCCCAGGTTATCTGCGAATATCTGGAAGAAGTATACCCGGACATCAACCTTCTGGGCCGCGATGCGATCCAACGTGCGGAAACCCGCCGCCTGACGTCCTGGTTTGACGTAAAATTCAACCGCGAGGTGACGGACAACCTCGTCGGTGAAAAGCTGATGAAGCGCTTCCTGAAGCTGGGGGAGCCGCACGGTCCTTCCATCCGCGCGGGCCACGCGAACATCCATTACCATCTCGATTACATCGGCTTTTTGTGTGAGAAGCGCAAATGGCTGGCGGGTGAACAGTTTACGCTGGCCGATATCGCGGCCGCGGCGCACCTGTCCGCCATTGACTATATCGGCGACGTGCCGTGGGACGAACATCATTACGCGCGGGACTGGTACGCGCGGGTAAAATCCCGGCCCAGTTTCAAATCCCTGCTGGAGGACCGGATACCGGGCTTCACGCCGGCGGATCATTACGAAAACGTCGATTTTTAAAATAAGCCCCTAGAGGGGCGGTCCTCGAACCGGACAAAAAACAAAAAATAAAACCTTAAATAGGTGGGTGAATTGGTTCAGGGTAATAAATTATTTTGTTTCGGGTATGGCTATACCTGCGATTACCTGGCGCATGAACTCATGCGCCAGGGCGGCTGGACGATCGGCGGGACCACGCGCGATCTTGAAAAACGGGCCTTCCTACGCTCCCACGGCGTGAAGGCCCATCTTTTTGACTACGAACATCCGCTGGGCGACCCGTTTTTCATTTTGGATGGCACCACGCATCTTCTGATTTCTACGCCGCCGGATGACATCGGCGATCCTACTTTCGCGCAGCATGCCGAAGATATCCTGCGCATTCCTACGCTGAAATGGGTTGGCTACCTTTCCACGACGGGCGTGTATGGCGACCGTGACGGCGGCACGGTGGATGAATATTCCGAAATCCGCCCGAATTCAAAACGCGGTTCGCGCCGCGTGCGCGCGGAACAGGAATGGCTCTCGCTGTTTCATCATAACGGCCTGCCGGTTCATATCTTCCGCCTTGCGGGGATTTACGGGCCGGGGCGCAGTGCGCTCGATTCCGTGCGCGCCGGTGTCGCCCGCCGCATCAACAAACCGGGGCAGGTGTTCAACCGCATCCATGTCGAAGACATCGTGCAGGTGCTGACGGCCTCCATGGCGCGTCCCAATCCCGGCGCGGCTTACAACCTTGCCGATGACGACCCGGTGCCGAGCTGGGAAGTCATCACCTATGCCTGCGAACTTCTGGGGATAGAGCCACCGCCGATCCTGCCCTATAACGAAGCGGACATGGCCCCCATCGCCCGCAGTTTTTACAGCGACAACAAACGCGTCTGCAACGCGCGCATCAAAACCGAGCTGGGCGTGCAGTTAAAATATCCTGATTATAAAAGGGGTATTGAAGCCTGTCTTGCTGCGGAACAATCGCCGGAGATCCAGCAATACCTGCCCGCCGCCAGCGGAACCGAAGGTTGACCTAGTTTTTCTGAACCGCTTTGACCGGAAGGCGGATCGTCACGCTCGTCCCCACATCCACTTTGGATTCGATATGCAGGCTGCCGCCGTGCATCTCCGCCAGTTCCTTGGTGATGGACAGGCCAAGGCCGGTGCCTTCATGGCTGCGCGTATACTGGTTGGCCGCCTGTTCGAACGGGTTGGTAATGGCGGGCAGCTTGTGCGCCGGGATGCCGATCCCTTGGTCCTTGACTTTCAACGTGACGTAATCGCCCTTTGATGCGCATTCGATTTCCACGCGCCCGCCCGCATGGCTGAACTTCACGGCGTTGGACAGAAGATTGAGTGTCATCTGCATGATCGCGCGGCGGTCGGCATGGATGCGCAGGGTTTCGTCCGGCACCTGCACCTGAAGCTTGATGGATTTTTCACTCGCCCGCGCTTCGACCATGTGCACGGCAAGGCGGATCGTCTTGGCGATGTTGACGTCTTCCAGGTCGAGTTCGTATTTCCCGGCCTCGATTTTCGACATGTCGAGAATGTCTGTAATGAGGTCCAGCAAATGCTCGCCGCTCTCATTGATGCCCTTGATGTAATCCAGATACCGTTCGTTGCCGATGGGGCCGAGCAATTGCTGCTGGATCATCTCTGAAAAACCGATAATGGCGTTGAGCGGCGTGCGCAACTCGTGGCTCATATTGGCGAGGAACTGGGATTTTGCGGCATAGGCGCGCTCTGCGGCGTCTTTTGCCGCGCGCAGTTCCTGCTCATGCTCCATGATCTGTGTGATGTCCTGCATGATGCCATACAGGCCGATCACATCGCCCGCGGCATCAAACTCGCAGCGTCCCTGACAACGGACGTACCGCGTCTGGCCGTCCGGGCGCAGCACGCGGAAATCGATTTCGTGGTCGTTCTGCTCGATCACCGCGCGCTCGAACGCCTGTTCCATCCGGCCCGCGTCGCGGCGGTGAAGCATGGCATTCACGGAATCGAGCGTGGGTTCGAACCGGCCGCGTTCTACCCCGAAGATGTGGTAAATCTCATCGGAGAAGCGAATATCCTGCTGCCCGATCGTCCAGTGCCAGTGGCCCATGCGGCCGATGGCTTCGGCCTCGGACAATTGCTGTTCGCGGCGGATCAGCGCCTGTTCGTGTTTCTTGACGGCGCTGATATCGCGTCCGGAACTGTAAATGCGCGCTTCCGCCTGCTTGTGTTTCCACTGCATCCATAGGCTGCGCGCTTCGTTCGAAATGACCCGGCATTCAAAATCGATGACGCAGCCTTCCGCGTCCCCGCGCAGCAATCCCTGCATCGCGGTGCGCACGGCGGCTTTGTCGTCCGGATGGACCAAATCCAGGAAGGTCCGGCCTGCGAGGTCGGGCAATGTGTAGCCCAGCAGGACGGTGAAGGTGTCGTTGATGGTCTGGAACGTGCCGTCTTCGCGGAAGACGAGCAGGACATTATCGGACAGGTCGAGGAAATGGCGGGCATGGGCCTCGCCGCCCGCGTCGCTTTCATTGATGATGGTATCGACCGTGCGCGTGAATTCTTCGTCATGGTCGAGTGCGGAGGCGATGACATACCGCGCGCCGCTCTGCGATTTGACGCTGTCGAACTGCAGCGTCATGCGTGCGCCGTTTGCGGCAAAAACGATTTCATGAAGGCCGCTGCGAAGGCCGGTGAAGATATTGTTCTCGGCGGCGAACAAAAGCGAGGAATTGCGGAAAACATCTTCCGGCTCGCTGAACTCGGCGAGAGAGAGGAAGTTTTGGCCTTTGGCGGCATCCTGCCCGGCCATCTGCCAGAAAATTTCATTGGCGAAAACGATACCGCCGTCCAGCGCGAGGATCAGCCGCGCGGCCCCGTCCTCCGAAAAGCGAAAGCTTTCGGCGCGGGTTGCATTGGATATTTTTAAAGGACTGGCGGACATGAAAAGAAACCGGGGCGAGAACCTGTCTTATTAGGATAAGCCGAATCGCGTCCTTTTTCATAGCACAAATTTCGCATTAGAAGCGAAAAACCCGCCATGCAGAGCGTGGCGGGTTTTATTAAAATATAAGGTTTTTTTAGCCTTTGTATTTCACGCCGCAACCGTACGGCTTGGTCACGGCCGTTTCGATCGGCTTGCCGACGAGGAGGGAGTCCAGCGCGGCGCCGACATAGCTCTTGGCGGTGGCTGCATCCGCGGGGTTGGAGCTGTCATTGTCGTCGATCGCACCCTGGTAGACCAGCGTGCCATCCTTGTCGATGACATACATGTGCGGTGTCACCTTGGCGTCATACAGCTTGCCGATCTCGCCCGTGGGATCGAGGAGACGCGCCGTCGGTTTGGATTCCTTGTCGGTCAGGTATTTGTTGGCATCGTCGGCGGTCTGGTATCCCTGCTCGCCTTCCGCGGAAGAGTTGACCGTCAGCCATACGACATCCTTGCCGGTGTATGTCGATTGCAGGTCCTGCATATTTTTGGAATCGTAATGTTTCTTGACGAACGGGCATTCCGGGTTGGTCCATTCCAGGACCACGATCTTGCCTTTGAAATCGCTGAGCTTGTGGGTTTTTCCGTTCGAATCCGTACCTGTGAATGCGGGGGCGGGCTTGCCGACCACGGCGGCCGCGTGTGCGACGGGTGCGGCGAGCAGGGTCAATGCGGCCAAAGCGCTTAAAAAATAGGTTTTAATCATATCAGTTTCTCCTTAGGGCTTGAGGGTCGATTCAATTATACTTGGCGTCAATATCTGCGGCAAAACGACCGGTTCGGGGCGGGTCCCGTTTTCGGCATCCCGCGGGCCGTAATACACATAGATGGGGACGCCGCTTCTGCCGTATTCTTCCAGGAAGTTCGTAATCTCCGGGTTCTGGTTGGTCCAGTCGCCTTTAAGGTAACGGACATTCTTGTCGGCGAAAAGCTTTTCGGTGGAATCGATGGCGATCGCCACTTTCTCATTCACCTTGCACGTGATGCACCACGCGGCCGTCATGTTGACGAAAACGGGATCGTTGCCTTTCAGGTAATTTTCCAGGCGAAGGCGTGTGAACTCTTGCCAGTTCTGTTTTTCCTCGATTTTCGATTCCAGGACTTCTCCCGTCGGGCTCAACGGCCGGATGGTGCAAAAAGTCCATGCGACGAAGGCGAGGCAGGCGGCGGCTCCCGCCCAGAACAGGTACCGGCCCCAGTGGTGGCGCGGACGAAAGCGCCACAGCCACAGGCCGAGCGCGATGGCCAGCATACCGAGCAGGGCCGCGAATTGCCCCATATGGTCGATCTGCTGGGATAAAACCCAGAGCAGCCAGCACGCGGCGGCGAACATGGGGAAGGCGAGGAACTGGCGGAAGCGTTCCATCCAGAGCCCCGGTTTGGGCAGGCAGTGGCGCAGCGCCGGGATGAAGGTCAGCGCGAGGTAAGGCAACGCGAGGCCAAACCCCAGTGCAAGGAAGATGGTCATGGATATCGCGGCGGGCTGGGTGATGGCATATCCCATCGCGCCCGCCATGAACGGCGCGGTGCACGGCGTTGCCACCAAAGTCGCCAGGACGCCGGTAAAGAACGATCCGGAAAGGCCCTTTTTACGCGTCAGGGAATCGCCGGCATGAGCAAGGCTGAAGGAGAAATCGAACAGACCGATCAGGTTGAGGCCGAGCGTAAAGAAAAGATAGGCGAGGAACAGGATGACGCCTGCATGCTGCAACTGGAATCCCCATCCGACCTGCGCCCCGCCTGCCTTCAGCGCGATCAGGATTCCCGCGATGACGGCAAAGCAGACGAGGATTCCGGCTGTATAGGCAAGGCCGTGCAGTCTCGCCTTGTCCATTTCCTGGTCTTTCAATTGCACAAGGCTCAGCGCCTTCATGGACAGGACCGGGAACACGCACGGCATCAGGTTCAAGATCAATCCGCCCAGAAGCGCATACAACATCGCCTGCAGGAAATTGACCTCGTGCGGCATTGTGCTCGCATCCGGCGCGCCGCTTTCATTCAAGGTTGAAAGGCGCACCGCCTTGCGTGCGCCGCCGGCGTCTTCATAGGCGATGACCAGTTTTGAAACCGGCACATCGGACAGCGGCCTGACATCGCGCGTCTGGCGCAGGGTAAGGGTCGATCCGCTCTTGCTGGCCTTGGCCTTTTCGCCGTTGATCACCAGGCCCCATTGCTCGGGATAGAGTTCGATCGTGTTCAGCTTTGTAAACGCGCCGGGCGTATCTGTTTCGATTTTGACGACCAGTTCGCCGTTCTCTTCCGAAAGATTCGTCGCCCACCCCATGTCGAGCGGCAGGCTGCTGCGGGCGCGCTCTACGGCGGCGGGTGACGGGGCCTGATCGCCGTTGATCGTGAAAGAGGCATTGTGAGATTCGGGAATGCAGATTTCATTGCAGACGAGAATGTCGATATCGGCGCGGAGTTGCAGCGGTCCTTCCGGAAGATCGCCCGGCAGGGTCAATTCCTGCAACAACACCACGTTTTTCTCATAGCCGTAATTGGTCAGCGGCCCCATCGGCAGCTTGCGCGGCACCGGCCATTCGATCGGCGATGCCTTAACGTCCACGCCGCTCCATGCGATGCGCGCTGCGGTGCCGGAATCGCCGGGATTGGCCCAATAGGTATGCCAGTGCGGGGCGATCGTCTGTTCGATGCCGACCGTGATCGTTTCCCCGGCTTTCACATCGGTTTTTTCGGGAAGAAGACGGATAGAAACATGCCGGGAAGATTCAGCGCCTGCCGTATTCGTATAACCAATTGAAAAAATTATAATAAATGAAAAAAGAATCGAAAGGCGCAAAAGGAGTTTGGGGAACATAGCTTGCCTTCACCATTTGGTTACCAAAGTAATCTAGCCTATTGGATGGCGGAGTCTACCTCTAGGCTCTTCAAAAAAAAGGAATTATCATGTCTTCGGGATTTTCTTCCTCCTCACCCGCACAGGCCGAAACAATGTCAGATACACCGCTTTGGACACCGTCCGCCCCCGAAAAGACGCAGCTTGCGGATTTTATACGCGGGCTGGGCCAAAACCCTTTAGATTACAACGCGTTCTGGCAATGGAGCGTCGATCACCCGGAGGAATTCTGGACCGCCGTGTGGGATTTCTGCGGCGTGGCGGGGGAGAAGGGCGATGTCGTCCTTGAAAATCCGGGCAAAATGCCCGGCGCGAAATTCTTTCCGAAGGGGCGGATCAATTACGCCGAAAACCTGCTGAAACGCCGGGACGACGCGCCTGCGATCATTTTCCGGGACGAACAGGGGCGCGAACGCACCCTTTCTTTTGCCCAGCTTTACGCCGAGGTTGCCCGGTGGCAGGCGCAGTTTAAAAAATGGGGTGTGGGCAAGGGCGACCGCGTTGCGGCCTACATGCCCAACATGCCGGAAACCATCATCGCCTGTCTGGCGGCAACCTCGCTCGGCGCAATCTGGTCGTCCGCCTCGCCGGATTTCGGCGTACAGGGATTGATCGACCGTTTCGGGCAGATCGAACCGAAAATCCTGATCGCCGTTGACGGATATTTCTACAACGGCAAAACGCTGGACTGTCTCGACAAGGTCCGCGACGTACAACCGCACCTGAAAGGACTCGAACACACGGTCATCGTCCCGTTTACGAAAAACGCGCCCAATCTTTCGGGGCTGGCGAATGCTACGCTATGTACGGATTTTTCTGCGGCGGATGCCGTGGACTTCGTACGTGTGGAATTCAACCACCCGCTTTTTATCATGTTTTCGTCCGGCACAACGGGCATTCCCAAATGCATCGTACACGGCCATGGCGGCACGCTGCTTCAACATGTAAAAGAACACTGCCTCCAAACGAACATCAATAGCGGGGACAGGATATTTTATTTTACGACCTGCGGCTGGATGATGTGGAACTGGCTGATCACCGGCCTTGCCTCCGGCGCCACGCTTTTGCTGTTTGACGGATCGCCGTTCTATCCCGATGGGAATGTGTTGTGGCAATTCACCGCCAGGCACAAAGCCATGCTATTCGGCACCTCGGCGAAATATATCGATGCCTTGAAAATAAACGGGTTAGAGCCGGGACGGGATAATGATTTGTCTGCCCTGCGGGTCATCAGCTCCACCGGCTCGCCGCTGGTGCATGAAAGCTTTGACTATGTGTACGGTCATATTAAAAAGGACGTGCACCTCGCCTCGATATCGGGCGGCACGGACATCGTCTCCTGCTTTGTGCTCGGCAACCCGATCAGCCCGGTATATCGCGGTGAGATTCAAGGACCGGGCCTTGGCCTTGCCGTTGATGTGTTCGACGAAGACGGAAAACCGATTCCGCCCGGCGCCGGATCGGGTGAACTCGTCTGTACGAAACCGTTTCCCTGTATGCCCGTACAATTCTGGAACGATCCAGGCGATGAAAAGTACAAAGCCGCCTATTTCGAACGGTTCGACAATATCTGGTGCCATGGCGACTGGATTGAACGTACGAAGCATAACGGCCTGATCATCCACGGCCGGTCGGATGCCACCCTCAATCCCGGCGGCGTACGGATCGGAACGGCGGAAATCTACCGCCAGGTCGAACAGGTGCCGGAAGTGATGGAAAGCATCGCGGTCGGGCAGGACTGGCAGGGCGATGTGCGCATAATCTTGTTCGTGAAATTGAAAGATGGCGTGCAGTTGAACGATCTTCTGGCCGATAAACTGCGCAAACAGATTAGAAATGGGGCTTCGCCGCGCCATGTTCCGGCAAAAATCCTGCAAATTACCGATATTCCGCGGACAAAATCGGGAAAAATCACCGAAATCGCCGTTCGGGACGTCATTCATGGCCGTAAAATCAAGAATGTCGAAGCGCTGGCCAATCCGCAGGCGCTCGATCAATACCGCGATCTGCCGGCCCTGCGGGATTGATATTGACATAACTATCGTTCGTTTGTTACGTCATTTGTATGAGTGACGCGATTACCGATTTTTACAAGAAAATGAGAACCCAAAGAGCGCAGATCCAAGCGCTGCGTCACGACTTCTCGAAACTTTCTTCTCCGGATTTCCAGCCGGACCGCGTTCATTTTGAAACGCCGCTGAAACGTCCGCCGCCAACCTGCACTTTTAACGCCGCTGCGCTCACGCAAGGAAAAGACGCCGCTATCCGCCTTTATGAGATTGCAGACAATTATCTGGAACAGGAACTTGTTGCCCGAACCCTGATCGAGGCGCAAACCTCTCTCGCCCGCCGCCGTCCCCATGAAGCCGCGGATATCCTGGCCTGCCGCCGTCAGGATAGCGCTTATATTGGGCGTATTCTTGTACAAGCGGAAAAACTGAACGACCGCCTGTCAAAGAGCATCCAGGCAAGGGGCGTGGATACGCCGGGGCAAAGGGAAAGGTTGAAGATGGCCAGAGCCGAATTGCGGGATATATCGGCCGGTCTTTTCTCCCGCAGGTTCTACACGATGTCAGAGCCGGAACTTATCGATAAAATCCACGACATGCGCGTGGATTTTGCCAAGATCGTCACAGATCTGTCGGCTCTTGGTCTAAAAGGTCAGCAGGCTGATCTTGAAAGCTCTGTGCATTTAAAGGTTGCAATCACCCGCGGGTTGCTTTCTCCGGCACAGGAAAGGCAGGCATCGAAGATCATAGACACGGCTCTTCATGCTCACAGGCACAGGATCGAAGGCACGAATGCGGCGCTGTCCAATATCCTGGGATATCTGGTCTCGCTGGAAGAGCCGGAAAGAGAGGATCTCGATGTCATGGATGCGGCACGGGACAGCGGCACGGAATCGCTTTCGCGTGGCTACCGGTCTGTCAGCCTTTCAAACCTGCCGCAATTTGCCCCTTGATTCCCGGACAGGTTCTGTGCGTTAATCGATCCGATGATGATTACATCCGCAGACAGCATGATGAATAACGCAGCGTTCGCCGCTGCCGTTGCTGCCTGCGCCGCCGCTGCCGCAGCGGCCGCCGCCGCGGGTTAGCCCGCGATATTTCGGCCGTAAGCGCGAGAAGGCCCGCGCAACCCAAGCAAAAAATCCCCGAAATTTAAAAGAATCCTTGCAGGTGAATTGCACCATGACTACATCAGGCGCTACAATTTTAAAGAAAAACGACCAGACCATGACCGATAACAAATCCGCCGAATTCCGCTCCGTTCTCCGCGGCCTGTCCCCGAACCAGGGGGCTGAAATGCTCCGCTACGGCTGGACCAAGCCGGGGATCATTTCCCTCGCGCAGGGCGAAGGCAGCATGAAAACGCCGGATTTCATCGCCGATGCCGCGTACAAGGCGATGACGGAGGGAAAAACCTTTTACGCGCCGGTGCTGGGCGTTCAGGAATTCCGCCAGGAAGTTTCCAACTATTACGCCAATGTTTTTAAAATGAGCATCCCGACCAGCCGGATTTTCGCAACGTCGTCGGGCACGACGGCCATGCACCTGGCGATGACCTCGATCCTCGATGAAGGCGATGAAGTCGTTGCCGTGACGCCGATCTGGAAAAACCTGCTCGGCGCCATTGAACTGACGCAGGCCGTGACGGTGCAGGTGCCGCTTGAACATAACGAATCCGAAGGCTGGCATCTCGACCTGAACAAATTGTTTGATGCCGTCACCTCCAAAACCAAAGTGCTTTTGATCGTTACGCCGTCAAACCCGACAGGCTGGACGATGACGCACGAACAGATCAAACAGGTGCTGGATTTCGCCCGTGCCAAGGGTATCTGGATTATTTCTGACGAGGTCTATTCGCGCACGATGTTCGATCATGTGCGCAGCCCGTCTTTCCTTGACCACGCCACGCCGGACGACAGGTTGTTCGTGGTCAATTCCTTCTCCAAAACCTATGCAATGACCGGCTGGCGCCTCGGCTGGCTCATTGGCCCCGCAAACTCCGAAACGCCGGTGCGCGATCTCGCGCTGTATGACAATATGGGTCCGCCCACCTATGCGCAGTACGGCGCGATTGCCGCGCTCCGCCATGGAGAACCTTTCATCGCCGAACAGATGGCGCTGTGGAAATCGAATCTCGATCTGGTGATGGACAGGTTCAACACCAACGGCCGCATTAAAATGCGCCGCCCGGATTCGACCTTCTATGCGTTTTTCAGCGTGGATGGAGAGCCGGACTGCATGCATCTGGTAAAACGCCTGATCGATGAGAGCCTGCTCAGCCTCGCGCCGGGTTGCGCCTTTGGCAAATGTTGCGCAGGCTGGGTACGGATGTGTTTTGCCGTGTCCGAACAGCGTATTACCGAAGCGCTCAACCGGCTGGAGCAGGTGGTAAAGCCGCTGTAATCCGCTTTACCGTCTCAGGAATGGCAGGATTTTTTCCAGCAGTCTCTGCAAAGGGGATGCGGAAGGCCGCACGATAAAGAATACCGCACCGTCCGAATCGTCGGCGCGCAGGCGCGTGATGCCGTCCCGTCCGATCACGATTAAATCCCCGCGTCCGTAATTTCGCTGTTCGTCGCGCGCCCCGCCCTGCAGGATCAGGGTGAGTTCGGCGCGGCTGTGCGCGTGCGGCTCGATCGTCGTGCCGGGATGAACGCGCACCATTTCGGCGGTGGACCTGGCGCAGGTCGTGCGGATGTGAAGCGTCTGGAATCCCTGCGGCGTCTGCTTCCAGACGGTCTGCTCCATGTAATGCTCCAGGCAGCCCGGCACCTCGTGATAATTGCCCATGGTCAGTTTCGGCTTGCCCTTGCAGGGGGAAGCAGGGGCCGTGGCGGTTTCAAGCTTCGCCATCACGCATTTCAGGGCGTCCGGCTTCATGGCGACGGGCGGGCAGCAATCGTCCAGCATCGCGCCGCCGATCGCCTCATACTGCGCGATGATGCGGCGGGCGGCGGGCGAGAGCGCCATGTGCGCCGCGACGACCAGCGCGTGCGCTTCGTCGAGGCAGCCGCTCGCATACTCCATCAGGAGCGCGTGGTAGACGTCGTCGATGTCCCTTGCCTGTTCGCTCATGTCCAAAGGTCTTTCACGTTTTTGTCCCGGCCGAGTTTTTCCAGCGCAAGACGAATTCTCGATTTGACCGTGCCGAGCGGAAGCTTCGTTTCCTTGGCGATATCGGCATGTGTCTTGTCTTCAAAAAACGCTTTATAGAGCAGGTCTGCCTGATCGGTGGGCAGGGCCTTGATAGCCTGCTCCATCGCGTCCGTTTCCTGCGCCTGCGCCACCTGCTCGCTGGCGTTTGGCGCATCGTCTTCCACAAGTGCCGGGTCCGCCGGGTCCAGTTCGGGGCGTACCTGTTTGCGAAGGCCGTCGATCCGCTTGTTCCGCGCGATGGTAAAAATCCATGTGCTGGCGCTGGCTTTGGCGGGATCGTAACTTCCGGCCCGCTGCCAGATGGCCAGCATCGTCTCCTGCGCCAGTTCGTCCGCCACATCCGGCGCCGCGCCGCCTTTCATCAGGAACGATTTGATGCGCGGCGCGAAATATTCGAACAGTTCGGCAAACGCCTCCTTGTCTTTCCGGGCGACGGCCTCCAAAAGGGCGCGGTGCCGCGCCGGGCCGCCGGTGCTGTCCGGCGGCGCAACATGAAGGGCGGGAGAAGGCGCCGATTGTTCCATGCGTCTATTAAGACCGTTTCGCACGTTTCAAACAAGCCCTTCTTCCCGGCGTCTGTTCGCGATGTTCATATTTATCTTACGTCCGGAAAAGGGCGCTGGATCAGTCCGGGTTGTCCTCGGCCCATAAATTGGCTAACTTTGGAGCGAAGGCCGCTCACGCCCGATACAACAATCACGGACATATCCATGAAAACTCTTATCGCTGTTCTTTCCTTGTTTGTCTTTATGCCCCCGGCCGCGCACGCGCAGGCGAGTGAGCAAAAGGAAATCGGCACGTTCGGCGTCTGGAAAGCCTATGAATTTGAGGAAAACGGAAACAAGGTCTGTTACATGGCGGCCAGTCCGGACAAGGATGAAGGCAAATATACCAAGCGCGGGGATATCGTTGCGATGATCACGCACCGCCCCGCCGAAGGCACGAAGAACGTGTTCAGCTATATGGCGGGTTACGGCTATAAAAAAGGCAGCAATGTCGAAATCAAGATCGACGGGCGCGATTACACGCTTTTCACGCAGAACGACATGGCGTGGGCGGCTGACGCCACGGCGGACACCAACCTTGCCGAAGGCATCAAAAAGGGCTCGAAGATGGTTGTAAAAGGTGTTTCTGGAAAAGGAACGGAAACAAAAGATACATTCAGCCTGAAAGGTTCCACGAAGGCTTATGAAGCGATTTCAAAGGCTTGCGGCGTTTGATATTCATTTTATGAAAAAGTTCCAAACGAAGCTGTCTATAGTTTTGTTAATAAATAGCTAAACGGCTTCCCATCCCAGAATCGCTATGCTAACTATTCCGACTTACCGGATCCACAACGACGGAAACTATAACTACCAACCGAATAAGCTAAATCATTCAACCTGGCGCGGCCTTGGGCCAAAATAGGAAATCGCATCGTCCGGGATGCGGCATGAAAAAGATGAAACAGTTTAATAAGGGTGTGAAATGCCGCTGAAGAATGTCCTGGGTCACTCCTGTGCGTTCGTGGCAAAGCATTTGGGCTTACGCCATCGCTATGTCTTCACGAAAAACAATCGACTCCGATTGCGCTATGTCGCAGGTATGACCGCTGCCTGCGCCGCCGGACTGCCGACCGCTATCGCCTTCTCTCCTATCTCTGGATTCCCCGTAAACATTGAAATCGCATCCGTCGCCCAGGCTTACAGCCGGATGGAACCTGCTGCCGGCACAGCGGCCATGGATATGTCCAGCGATGCCATGGAAGAGGGCAGCGATCTGGGCAGCATCGCGCTGTCTTCGATTCCGCAATTCGAAGAACCGGCCGGCCCGTCCGACCGCATCGTGACCATTTCCAAGGGCGACGCGCTTGGCAAGGTGATGCAGAAGGAAGGAATCGGCAGTTCCGAAGTGCATGACATCATCACCGCGATGAACGAGCATTTCGATCCGCGCGACCTGAAAGCCGGCCAGGATATCGAAATGCATTTCGAACCGCTGGACGGGAATAGCGGCTATCAGCTCACCGATATGCGGATTCAGCTGAACCCGCTGAAAACGGTTACCGTTTCCCGCAATGACGATGGCTTTGAAGCCGCCCTTGAAGAAAAAGAAGTCAAACAAGTCATCCAGGCCCAAAAAACCGTTATCAAAACCTCCCTCTACGGTTCCGCCGCCAAGTCCGGCATTCCCAAAAGCATCGTTTCCGAAGCCATCAAGATTTATTCCCAAAACGTCGACTTCCAGCGCGATGTTCATTCCGGCGATGCCTTGGAAGTGATGTATGAAACGCACCAGACCGAAGATGGTTATGTCGCCAAGACCGGCAATGTTCTGTACGCGCAACTGACCCTCGGCGGCCGTAAGATCCCGCTTTATAGATATGAAAGCACAGACGGCTCTGTCGACTTCTATGGACCGGACGGCCAATCGACCAAGAAAACCCTGATGAAGACGCCGATTGACGGCGCCCGGGTGTCTTCCGGATTCGGCATGCGCCGCCACCCGGTTCTGGGCTACGGCAAAATGCACAAAGGCATCGACTTCGCCGCGCCGACAGGCACGCCGATCTACGCCGCAGGCGATGGCACCATTCAAAAGGCCGGGCGGTTTAGCTCCTACGGCAACTACGTGCGAATCCGCCACCGCGGCGATCTCGACACCGCCTATGGCCACATGAGCCGTATCGCCTCGGGCATTAAATCCGGCGCGCGCGTCAAGCAGGGCCAGATTATCGGGTATGTCGGCACCACCGGCCGTTCCACCGGTCCGCACCTTCATTATGAAGTTCTGGTCAACGCCAAACAGGTCAACCCGCGCGGCATCAACCTGCCGGTCGGTCAGGCGCTGGCGGGCCGCGATCTGAAGAAATTCAAATCCTACGTGACGGAAGTCAACAACCAGTATGCCGCGATTTCCACCGGCGCGGTCAAGGTTGCCCAGCGCCAGGTTGAAGATAACGACGACATCAACTAAAGGATATTCAGATGTAAAAAAGCCCGGCAATCCGCCGGGTTTTTTTGTTCCTCTTCGTGCGCCTTAATTTATAAATCCCCGCTTTTGGCATTCGATCAAAAGCCAGCGCAGGTAGTCCATCGCGTCAGGGTCTGCCAAGGCTTGCGTCGCGTTTTCGAAAGTAACGCTTTTCCATTCATAGCAGCCGGTGATGGTGCCGTGGCGGTCGTGCCAGAAATGGAGATACACGGCATCTTCGTGGTTTGTAAAAGATTCCGTGATGGCGGCGATAAATAGGATGTCTTCGGTTTTCACGCGCGCTCCAAGCTCTTCGCGCAACTCGCGGATAAGAGCCTGCAAAGGCGTTTCGCCTTTCTCGATATGGCCGCCAAAGGCAGTGAGTTTGTGAGGGCGTTTTTGTAATAAGATTTTTCCACCCTGTGTCACCACAAGACAGTCAGAAAATGCTTTTTTGAAATCTGCAGGATCGATGTCACGATTAAGGACGCGAATGGTATCGCTCATGCCTTTGCTCTTGGCCTGTTCCTGCCGAAAACGTAGAAGCTGTAAACCCCCATCATCACCGCCGCCATCGCGTACCAGAAAATCGCGTATTGCATATGCTTGTTGCGGGGAAGCCATCCGGCCTCGTGCGGCTTCACGTCCGGCAGCCCGGGCGATGCGCTGTCCGCGTAAAGGATGAACGGATAGACGTTGTCGATCTCCCGGGTCGTTGCGATTTCCCCGATGTCGGCGCGAAACCACATATCATTCGAGGGGCTGTTCTTCGACGTAAAAGATGACCAGTCCGGTTTGCGCAGGATACCGCGGACCGTCACCGGCTCTGCCGGGAGCAGGGCCAGCCGTTCTTCCAGATCGTCCTGCCACAAATCGCTGACCCATCCGGCGTTGACGATGAGCGTGTGCCCGCCGGAGCGCAGCGGCAACAAAAGGTGATACCCGACGCGTCCGTCATCCGTGCGCGGGCCGAGCAGCACCGCCTTGTCGCGCAGGATGCGGCCTTCGACGCGGCCATACACCATCGGGTCCTTTTCTTCCGCAACGGTTTGCAGGTCGGCCTCCTCCAGAACCGGGGCTTTCGCGCCTTGCGCATACGCTGTTTCTAGGCGGCCGATCAGCGCGTCCTTCCATTCCAGCCGCTGCACCTGCCAGGTGCCAAGCCCGCAAAGGATGGTGACGCACGCGCCTGTCATCACGGTTTCACGCCACGGGAACGTCTTCATTGCCAGTCTCCCGGCCTGTGTTTGTATTGCAGCGTGATGATATAGGCTTTGAGCGGGCGCATCAGGCCGATGGTGATGCCGAGCGCGGCGGCGCCCCAGACGACCGCATGGACCCACAGCGGCGGCGCGATCAGGTTTTCAAGCGCGATCGCCAGCGGTACGAGCAGAAAGCCGAGCAGGAAGATCAGGAAAACGGCCGGGCCGTCGGCGGAATCGTTCTTGGCGAGGTCAAGGCCGCAGACAGCGCACACGGGGTTGAGGGAGAGATTAAGGCCGGATGGATAAAGGTCCCCTTGTCCGCAGCGCGGGCACTTGCAGGCAAGGGCGGAAACTATCGCGGCCCGGTCAATCATCCATGCATGGAGACGTTGCCGCCCCACCAGTAAACGGCGACGAACAGGAACAGCCAGACCACGTCGACAAAGTGCCAGTACCAGGCGGCGGCTTCGAATCCGAAATGTTTTTCCTGGGTGAAATGGCCTTTTTTCGCGCGTAGCCAGCAGACGAACAGGAAAATTGTGCCGACGAACACGTGGAAGCCGTGGAAGCCTGTCGCCATATAGAAAGTGGACGGGAAGATACCGCCTTTGAACGCGAATTCCGCGTGGTGGTATTCATACATCTGGAAGCACAGGAAGAAGAAGCCGAGCAGGACGGACAGGCCGAGGCCGAGGACGGCATCCTTGTTGTTGCCGTGCAGGATGGCATGGTGCGCCCATGTCACCGTACAGCCGGAGAGCAGCAGGATCATCGTCATCATGAACGGCAGGTCGAACGCCGGGATCGTTTCAATGCCTGCCGGGGGCCATTGTCCGCCGGTGTAGGTCAGGCGGTCGTACTGGATGGCCTCGGCCGGGTACAGGCTGGCGTCAAAGAACGCCCAGAAGAACGCGACGAAGAACATGACTTCGGAAGCGATGAACAGGCTCATGCCGAAACGAAGGCCGACTTCCGTGATGCCGTTATGGACTTTTTCTTTTGTGGTTTCAAAAATGATGTCCTTCCACCAGAAGAACATGACCGCGAGAATGGCAAGGAAGCCGGGGATCAGGAGTTTCGGGCCGAAATGAAATGCGCCGATGCTGCTGTCCGCCAGCGGCTTGATCAACTGGCCCAGGTTGGTTTTGTGCATGAACAGGACGAGGCCGAAGGCGGCAAGCCCGGCGGCGAACGATCCGGCGAGCGGCCAGATGCTGGGACGCACGAGGTGATAGGGGTGCGGTTTGCCGGTGGTGCCGTATTCGATCTGCTCTGCCATGGTGGGTCCTGAATTTTTAACGTGGAAAAAGCCTTTCGCGTGAAAGGCTTGTCTTGATGGAAGTAGTATCAGTTATTTTCCGCGTTTGTAAAGGCTTCGAACGCCTTTTCATACTCTTCGGACTCCGACGGGAAGAAGGTATAAGACAGGGTAATGGTCTGGACGTCCTGCATTTCCGGGTCGTCGTTCATCTTCGGATCTATGTAAAAAGCGACCGGCATCTGCATTTCCTCGCCGGGCTGGAGGATCTGCTCGGAAAAACAGAAACACTGGATTTTGTGGAAATACTGGCCCGCCTTGTCCGGGGTGACGTTGAACAGCGCGGTCCCGGCGGTGGGTATCCGGGCCTTGTTTTCCGCAATGAAGGAAATCAACCCCTGCTGGCCCAGCTTCACCTGCTCGCTGGTCTTTTCGGGTTTGAACGACCAGTTGATGCTGCGGGATGTGTTGGCGTCGAAATGGACGGTGACTTTTCGCTCCAGCACCGTGCCGGGCAGGGATTCCGCCCGCATGGTGGTTCCGCCGAACCCCGTGACCTGGCAGAACAGGCGGTACAGCGGCACGGACGCAAAGGCGAGGCCGATCATCAGGAAAACGGCAATAAAGACAAAGCTGATGGTTTTAGTGTTTTTGTCCATTATCCGCGCTCCACTGTAAGACCTGCAAAAGACTGGCCCGTCGGCATGATCTCCAGCCGGTTGACGTTCATATGTTGCGGCAGCGTCGCAGCCCAGACCACGGCCTCGGCCACGTCCGCTGCGGTCAGGGATTTCGTCCCTTCATATACCTTTTTCGCGCGGGCCTCATCGCCCTTGAACCGCACGGTGGAGAATTGCGTTTCCACCTGTCCCGGCTCAATATTGGTGACGCGGATATTGGTGCCGGTCAGGTCGGCGCGCAGGTTCAGGGAGAATTGCTTGACGAAGGCTTTGGCCGCGCCATAGACGTTGCCGCCCGGATAGGGGTAGTTCCCGGCGGTGGAGCCGATGTTGATGATGTGGCCGCGTTTGCGCGCCGCCATGCCTTTCAGGACAAGGCTGGTCATCAGGGTGAGCGCTTTCACATCGACATCAATCATGCGCTCCCAGTCATCGGGGTCTGCGTCCTGCGCCTTGTCGAGGCCGAGCGCGAGGCCCGCATTGTTGATGAGGAGGTCGATGTTTTTGAAGTCCGCCGGAAGGTTTTCGATGGATGCTTTCATCGCATCCTTGTCCGTCATGTCGAAGACGGTGCCATGACTGCCCGGATATTGCTGGCACAGCGCCGCCACCTTCGCCGCATCGCGCCCATGCAGGACCAGCTTCGATCCGATGGCGGCGAAACGCTGGGTGAACGCCTTGCCGAAATCGCCGGTCGCGCCGGTGATCAGGACGATGCCGGGTTTATGCGAAGGATACTCAGCCATGGTTGACGATCTTGATCATCGTGATGATCCAGATCAGCGCGATCCACGCGAAAATTGCGGCGAGGAGGATCATATTCTTGGTGCGCTTGCGTTTGTGGATTTCGGATAGCGGCATACGGATTACACCTTGTCGATCATCATCGCGGCGAACAGCGCGAAGAGGTAGAACACGGAATAGCCGAACATCAGCTTCGCGCTCTTGTGCGTCGTGTCGGTCAGCACGCGGAAATTAGTGAACAGGAAAAACACCGACAGCGCGAAGGCGAAAATGCCATAGCCGATTCCCGCAACGCCCAGAAGATACGGCGATATCGAAAGGGGAATCATCAAAAGCGTGTAGGCCAGCATTTGCAGCTTCGTCGTGCGCTCACCCGCGACGACGGGCAGCATCGGGATGTTCGCGCGTTTGTAATCTTCATTGGCGAACAACGACAGCGCCCAGAAATGCGGCGGCGTCCAGAAGAAGATGATGCAGAAAAGCGCAATGCTCGCCATCGTGATATCGCCCGT
>JBDHTU010000009.1:0-25417 GCA_039808805.1 Micavibrio sp. | reverse complement strand
CGTGACATCGGAAACAGTATCATTTTCCGGGAGGGGAATTATTCCCACCGGCTCCTGTTCCGCCAGCGGCGGTATGGCGTCAGCCGGCGGGACTTCATCCGGCCCGCGCGGCGTTGGCGTCGCCGTTTCCGGCAGCGGCATGAGAGGATCCGCCGTTTCCGCCGGAGAAATCGGCGTCGGCTGCGGCGGCGTTGCCGCATCCGGATTGTTCAGAAAGCCCTCTTCCTTTGTACGCTGTTCACGCGCGGCAAGATCAGCCGCAGTCGGCGCGGTTTCTTCATTTTCACCGCTCAACACACCATCCATGACCCCGGACATGCTCATGATGGACTGGAACATGGTTTTTTCCTGCGGATTTCTTTCGGACCGCTTCGTCTTTTCACCCGAAACGTTCATCACCAGAACCATAAATCCAATAACAACCGCGCCGATAATGACGATGGTGTTAAAGCTCAGCCCTTTTTTCTTTCCGTCTGAGGTCTTGCCTTTTTTACCCTTTTTATCCGCAACAGGTTCATCATCCTGCTGCCATTCGTCTTCTCCGAAATCTTCGTCCGCGTAATCGACATCGTCCGCGTTGACATCGGAAAACTCATTATCGTCTTCGAAGCCATCGGCATCATAGTCGGCGTCGGAAAAATCCTCGACGTCGTCGAATGAATCATCATCGAACTCTGAGCCGTCGTTTTTCTTTCCCACCATGTCGCTTACCGAAGTCCTTTACGTTAAATACAGGATATAAATAGGGAATTTAGTTGCGAGATGCAAGATTGGTATCCGTAACCGGCGCAACAAAGAGAATTCCCAAAGGTGTTCCGCTGGCCACGCGCAGCATCGGTTTCGTCGCATCCGCCTCTTCATCGAGGAGTTCGCTCAGACGGTCACCCGCCTCTTCAATCCCTGACGCCACTTCCTGCTTGCTGTCCTTGTCTGCCGTGGACTGCGTGACATTGTTGTCCGAAATATAGACAGACGTCGTTCCTGAATCGGACACGGCTTCAGCCAGACCTTGCACGAAATCGGCGGCCATCGGCAGGATAACGCGCTTGAAATACCGGCGATCTATTTCTGTAATTACCCCCGGTAGCGTGCTATCCGGGTCAATCCCAACAGCCTGAATCGGATAATCGATCCCATCCAGAACCAGCGTCGAGAAATTCAAGGTTATGTATTCATCAGTCGATGTGAAGCTGCCGATAACGCGGGAGCCACGCAGCGGACCGGAAACGATCTGCGCCATGACAGGGCCCGGCGCGTCCGTATTCGCTTCCAGGAGAAGCTGTCCGTACTCAATAGTGCCGGCCGGAACGATAATGTCTTCTACCTGTTCATCCACTTTCGGGTTCATCGCAGCTGCGGCTTGTTGCTGGTCTCGCATACGCGCCATACGCCGCTCTTCTTTTTCCAGAAGGAACTCAACTTTGGTAATTTCCTTGGTTTGCGGCTCTGGAATTACCTGGTTCTGCAAGATGGCCTGCATTTGGGAAACCATGGATTGCGAAAGCGCATTGACGGCCGGCGTACGCGTGTCAACCGGCGGCGGGCCCTCGGGCTGCGGCGGCTTGGCCTGCGAAAGCATTTCCTGCTGGCGGATCCGTTCTTCCTGCATGCGGCGCCAGCGTTCCAGCGGGTCTTCCCCGCTTGTCTCTTCCACCGGCAGAGGCAGAGTTCCCTTGGATGGCTGCGTTGGAATCGGCATGGCTGATCCGCCCTTACGCGCGGCTTCTTCCACGGTCTGGATATTGCGCTCTTCAATCGCCTGCTCCATCGTCGAAGAAATCTCGGACGTACCCGGCGCTTCGGTTACTTCCGATCCGCCGCTAACGTACGATTCCGGCGGCTTTTCTACTTTGCCGCCAAACAGGACGATCGCGCCGACAACGATGGCGAAACCGGCAAGAATAACGCCGATTTTGACCATAGGGTTGTTACGCCAGAGGTCACCGATCGTGCCCTTTTTGCTGTAATCGTCAAAACCTGCATCGTCAAAATTCTCGACGTCCAGATCGTCGTCATTGTTACTCATCGAGCAGATCCTCTTTCTCGCTTATGGTGGCGCGAACAAACTCCCCGCCGTCTGAAAGCAATAATACGGGAGCGCTGGCCAACGCATAGACATTCATACCGTCGGCCGACGAAACGGAGCTTTGCCATGCCGGGGAAAGCAGCGTCAGCGGGGTACGCACATAGGTGGTCCCGTTCATTTCATAAGCCGTCGTGCGGCCATCAACACCGGAAACCCGCAGTTTGCTCATTCCACCCGGCATAACGCCATCAAGCAGGGACGTCAGGTCCGGACTGCCCGCGACAAGGGATTTCCCCCCCTGCATGATCGGCGCGGTGGCAAACGGACCATATTCCGGAATGCGCGCATCGACCCGGTACTGCACAATATCGCGCCCGGTTTCAAGGCGCATCGTTAGCGGGGTTTTCAAGGTGAGCATGCGAATCACGATATTACCCCGCGCGAAATGGCTCATCGGCGTAATGCGGATGATATGTCCGCCCTCTTCCGGCTCCACGATCTCATAATCGCCCGCCCATGTTACATCCTGCACCGGCCATGGCGCGCCTGTGGCATCCAGAATGTTCAGCGTGGTTACGTTACCGACAGCCGTTTTGATTACCGGCGGCGCGACGCCGGGATCCAGGGAAATGTTCTGAACGCTGATTTCCGGCGTTGGATCTTCATAGACGGGCTTTTTTGCCGCGCCCTGCGTTTCGTCATAGCGTTTCAGGAGGCTTTGAACCTGATCGGGCGACAGGGGAAACATGCCGGTAATTGCTGCATCGAACGCCTCGGAACGAATATCCTCTTCCTGGTCCTTCTTGCTTTTGACAGCAGAAAGCCCCGGATCGATCTCAACACTGCTGCTCGCCGCCCCGTCGAAATCAGCGCCTTCAAGCTTGATCATATCCAACGTACTGACTTCGGGTAAAGCATCGCCAAGCGCCTGCTCCCTCGCCGCCGCCTCTTTATCCGCGCGCCGCGCATATTCGGCCAGAACATCTTCGCTTGCAGGCTGAAGATCGGCATTCTGCGCATTGTTCATGTCTGCAGCCGCCGCGGCGTCTTCAACCGGGTTGCCGGTCGTCGCCACAGGAATCGGCTGCGCCTGAGGCTGAGGCGTCCCGGTTCCACTATCGGCATTTTGCGCCGCTGTGCCCATCGCGGTTGCGGGAACGAGCTTGCGGTCTTCGGGCTGCGGCGGAATTTCCCCGGCCGCAGCGGCATCCAATTGATCGATGGCAACCGGTTGCTGCTCTGCCGGCGTGGTGGAGGAGCCGGCCTGCGCCGCCGTGGCGGGCGACTGGGCGGAAAGGCCGTTTTCACCCGCGGTGCGCTGGGCCTCCTGTGCCGATACGGGAGCCGGCATGGGCGTCGTATTTTGTGCCGGCTCCGCCGTACCAGGAAAAGCAGATGGAATCTGCTCCTCGGCAACCGCGGCCGGCAACTGCGCCTGTTGATCCTGCGCCCCGGCAGACTGACTCATAAGCGCTACGGTACAAGCCATAGCCGTCGCCAGACTGGCGCTCCTGACCTTACGTGACAAAAAATAATGTTTTTTCATAGTGTTACAGCAAATTCATGTTGTGTTTTAGCCAATAGGGGCACCAGAATAGCGTTTTAAACGGCAGGAGTCATTTTTAGCCATTTTCATCAACCCGGCACCGCGATCCATTGGGCGATACCGACGCCGTTCGGACTCTCCAAACGCGGGACGCGCACGACCACCAGGGTCAGCAGCCAATTGTCCGACCGGCTCTTCGCCCCGGATACATATGTCAGGATCATCGGGATCTGGATCTGCCATTGATATTGTCCGGCGACCACCCCTTCATACTTCAAAATCGGAGCGCCGCGCGGCACGGCGGTTAATTCCTGTGTGTTTGCCTCGATCGATTCAATGATCCGCGCCTGCTGAAGCGCATTGGAGAAGCTTTCCCAGCCGGAGCGCGTGAAGTGACGCGAAGACTGCTGGAGGTTACGGCGATAATTGCTGAAAGAAAAGGACATGGTTTCGGACGCAGCCTGAGCAACCCAGGACAACAGGGCCGGCGTCGACAGGTTGGGCTGCGTCAACGGCACCATCGGGATCAAACGCCCGTCTTCCGTGGTTGCGAAATAACGGTTTTCCGGCTGATGCACATAGATAATAAAGAACATTGCACCGATAAGCCCGAAAATCACGAAGCACTGTATTACGGCAACCCGCAGAGCAAGGCGGTACCCATCCCGGTAGAATTCATTGCGGACGACCACGCGGCCAAGCCCGGACGTATCCATGCTTTCCGCCTTGGTCAGCGCAGCTTTTTGGGGACGTCCATCGCCCGGACCCCTGGAGGGGCGGGCATTGCGTGGATTCGGTGCTTTTTCTGTATCTTCGGCCATGGCATCCATAAAGGATTATAAACTGTGTTGATTTCTTCAGGCTGTCGCCCAAATGCGATGCGCATCTGGCCCGCACGGGGCCAAATCTTTTCCTATTGGAACATATTCATAAGCAAAGAACAATTTCTGTCTTTCAACTTGTCCCCTTAGAAAAGAAAAACACGTATAAGCAGGGGGAGACAAACGTGCGTTTTGCTTTTAAACTATGATAGAATTTTTTAGTATTTGAAGAAACCTCGTTTTTTCAAACAATTATGGTGTACTATCTGGTGCACCGCCGCGTCGGGGAATGGCTTTCGGGAGAGGGCGCACGTGAAAAACGTAAAAATCAGGACTATGGGACTGGCATCCTGCCTGCTTTTGGTACTGGCAGTAACGCTGTCTGTCGCCGTACCGCCGGCCCGTGGACAAAATCCCCCCGTCAACCCGGTTCAAAACCTTCAAACCCTCACGCAGACAACCTTGCAGCAGGTTACAAGCGGACAGATCACCAGCGCGCAGGGGGCGCAGATCCTGGCCGCCGCCTCCGCTCCGGGCGTGAATGGCACGGCCGCCTCCGTCGCTGATTTTCAGAATATGTTCAACGCCCTTCAGGCCAACAGCAACGTCAACGCACAAAGCGCGATCGCGCTGTTCGGCTCCGTCGCGGGAGGCGCCGTCACACCGCAGATCGGCCAGGCCCTTGCCGGGATTCAGGGTCTTGGCAACATCAACACGCCCGCTGGTCTTGCCGCGGCGCTGACCAGCGTCGGCGGATTGATCGGGCTTGGCAACGCGCAGAACCCGGCGGCCGTTCTCGGCGCCGTCAGCAGCGTTGTCGGCCTGCTGTCTGGTGGCAACGCGCAGGCCGCCCTATCCGACCCCGCCGCAGTGGCGGCACTGGCGCAAAGCCTTCTGACAAGTTCTCCGCAGCTTGCCGACTTTTACGATGTCGCCTCGCTCAGCAAGGCTATTACAGACCTTGGGACCCAGATCAGCGGCACTGATCCCAACGTCCTGATCGGCAACATCATCGGCGGCGTCCTGGGGTTCAACAACCCACTGGTCGCCGCCCTTGGCCTCGACGGTGAAATCTGCGGCACCTGCTGTTCTTCATGTATCCTCATTCATGCCCATTATGACGCCGTCCGCAGCCATGTAACGTCCGAATTCTCCCGCCACCGCGCATGGTTTATCGCCACATTCTGGTATGAAAACATCCTGCCGGCACTGATGCTGATGGCAGAACAGCTGACGGTCACCGGCGTTCATCAGATAGAGATCATCGGCACGTTCCTGGATGCCAAGCACCAACTGGAAACACAGCGCCTGTTCCAGGAATTAAGCGCCCGCGCACACAAAGATTACCAGCCGAGCGAAGGCATGTGTACGTTCGGGACGGGCGTTCGCTGGCTTAATTCCTCAGAACGGCTGGCCAACCTCAACCAGTTGACCATCGCGCAGCGCATGATGCAGCGCCAGACCCTGGCCGGGGACAACCTTGCAACGGAGGACGCCCACTCCGATATCCGGTCGCGCCTGCGGCATTTTATCGACAATTACTGCGATGTTTCCGATAACGCAAACGGTCTCGACCGCCTCTGCGCAGGCTCCACTACTGTTCCCGGCCGCCGCAACATCGATGTCGATTACACGCGCAACATCGAATCACGGCTGACGTTGAACTTCGACGTTACGCCGAACGCCGCCGAAGTGACCCCGGACGAAGAGGACGTCTTCGCGCTTTCCGCCAACCTGTTCGCCCATAATCTTGCGCCGCGCATCATGCCGGAACTGATGGGGAACGGCCAGGGCCTCGTCCGTCTCAGCGTTATGGAGCGTTATATGGACCTGCGCGCCATTTACGCGAAACGCTCGGTCGCCCAGAACTCCTTTGCCGCGCTGGCCGCCATGCGTTCCCGCGGCCACCCGTTCGGCGCGCCGTTCCTGAAAGCCATCATGCTGGACCTCGGCGTATCGGCTGACGACATCTACCTCTATCTGGGCAACAACCCAAGTTATTTCGCGCAGATGGAAGTCTTGACGAAAAAACTGTACCAAAGCCCGAACTTCTACACTGAATTATATGACAAGCCGGCAAACGTCGAGCGTAAGGGCGCGGCGCTTCAGGCGATTGGCCTGATGCAGGACCGCGATATCTTTAATTCCCTGATTCGAAGCGAGGCAGTCCTGTCTGTCCTGCTGGAAACCATGCTGGAAAAAGAACAGGAAAAAGTCACCAACGCCTATCGAGCCATGGAAAAAGCCGGAGGGGCGCGATGAACATGATGTCCCTTCGATCCCTTTTCATGAAAAGCCGTATTATAAAGGCAACAGCCATTCTCATGCTGCTGATAACGCTGGTTCCGTTCAGCCCTGCCAACGCACTTTCTTCTTGCTGCGGTGTCGGTTGCGGATCGAGCTGCGCGAACTGTGCCAACAACTGTACCTCCATTTCCGAAGACGAAATGGATCTTACGATCGAGCATGTCAGCGACGAATTCACGGCCCACCGAGAATGGATGGTTGAATATTTCTTTATCGAACATCTTCTGCCCGCCCTTATGCTTTTTACCGAGCAGATTACCGCGATGGCAATGCATCAGGTTATGATGGTCGGCACGCTCCTCGACGCCAAGCACCAGTTGGAAACACAGCGATTGTTCCAGCAGATGATGGCCGAAGCGCACAAAGATTATCAGCCCAGCGAGGGCATGTGCACGTTCGGCACAGGCGTTCGTGCTCTTGCTTCTGCCGACCGCAAGATGGATTTGAGCGCCATGACATTCTCCAACCGCGTTTTGCAGCGTGAACTCCTGTCCGGCGATGCCGTGGCGGGCGGCGGGCGTTCCTCCGACATCAAGAGCCGGCTGGACCAGTATATCGCCCTCTATTGCAACCGCAGCGACAACGGTATGGGAATGGCCCTTGCCTGCCCCGGTGCACCGGTCCAACCGGGACGCGTTAACAACGATATTAACTACACTGCCCTTCTTGATTCGCCGTTGACGATTCGCCTCGATTTTACGCCGGAAGGCAATGCATCCCACGCCGCAAACGCACACGCAAACACCGTATCGCCGGAAGAAGAGGATATTTTCGCCCTGAGCGCCAATTTGTACGCACACCAGGTAGCGCCGGCGATTCCGCAGGCCTTCCTGACCAATGAAGACGGACAAGCAAACGAACGCGGCGTCAATCACTATATGAATATCCGGTCCATTGCCGCAAAACGGTCTGTTGCGCGAAACTCCTTCGCGTCCATTGCCGCTTTGAAAACACAAGGCAGCAACGAGGGCGAGCCGTATATGTATGCCATTATGCGGGAAATGGGTCTTGGCGATCCGGAAGTCCTTCTTTATATGGGTGACCGCCCCAGCTATTACGCGCAGATGGAAATTCTGACGAAGAAGCTGTACCAGAATCCCAGCTTCTATACGGAACTTTACGACAAGCCGGCAAACATCAAACGGAAAACCGTTGCGATGCAGGCTATCGACCTGATGCAGCGCCGCGATATTTACCGCAGCCTTCTCCGCAGCGAAGCGATTATGGCCGTGATGCTTGAAACCGCACTGGTCGAGCGCGAAGAGCGCATCATTAACGAAATTCCCCGCCTGAACGACGACGGCGAACTTGTCCGACTGCCATAAAGCGCCGGAGAAGCCGATGGAAACGAGACCACATAGCAGACGCGGACCAAAGATCCAGGCGATTGTCCTGACGGCGGCGCTGCTCGCGGTTGCGGGATATGCCGGCTATACGGTCAGTTTCCAAAAGAAAATGGATGACAAAAGAACGCCGGGCCCAGAACTTATCGTTTTTAAAAACCTTTCCGACAACGTGGAAATCGAAGCCTTTCTCCAAAGCAAGAAACATATTGAACCGCTGGCTGTGGATCATCAGGCCCTGATCCTTACGACAGCGCAAAGGAACAATTTCTCCCTTCCGTACAATGTGAATGCAAAACTCACCTACAAAGATGGCCATTATTACGACCTGTCATGGCGTGTTGACGAACACGGCGTCCGCTATTTCGTCACGCTGGACGGTTTCCGACCGAGCGACACGCTGACTTTTAATTTCAAGGGAACGGACACGCTCAAGAACATACCCTTCGACTGGAGCGGAAGGCTGACACTCGAAGCCTTCCTGATCAGAGCCGAAACGATTGACGCCTGCGTGGATGTGCAGGGGCAGATAACCTTTAGCGTCTGCCACACCGTCACTGGCGATTCGGGGGCAGTATGAAGACGATTTTCTACATTGCGGCCCTCTCCCTTGTCCTGTGCATGCCGGCATCGATTTTACTTCTGCCGGCACACAGTGCATTCGCGAAAAACGGGGACGACGACATCAGCGGCGGCGATGGCGGAGGAGGGGGCTCTTGCGATTTCAGCGCACTTAAGAACTCTTTGAATCAAACGGAATCTTCCGGCCGCGGATGCGATTTTTCCGGAAAGGGAGATGCCGGTAAATACGGAATGGCTATCGGAAAGTATCAGTTTATCAAGGATACCTGGAACCGGATGATCGTCGGTTGTCCCAACGCATCGCAGTGTCCGCACGGATCGGCCATCTATGAAAACCCTGCCTGTTGTGCCACGCAGGAATGCGCAATGGATAACCTGCTGGCGTCCAACCTTTCGCATATCAAGAACAACAAAAACTGCCAGGCCATCATGGGCAAAACGATCACCAGCCCGAAAAGAGGGTCCTGTACGGTGACTTTGTCAGGTATTCTGGCCGCATACCACCTTGGCGGAACCGACGCTTGCGACGGCCCTGCCCGCGGCGAATACGGCGATTCCGACGGTCACACTACCGAAGCGGACTATATCTGCCGTCACGGCGGTCTGCCCGTGCCGGAAGACTGCGACCGTGTCCCGCCACCTCCCGGCGACGGCGATACCGATTGGGAACCGCCGATCGGAACCTGGGACCAGATTAAAGTCCGCAGAGATCAGGGCGACCTTATTATTATCGGTCCGCCAAACCCCCTTCTCGACTGGTGGATACCGGCATTGCAGCTGATGGCGGAGCAATTTACCATCAGCATGGCTGCACAGGTTGAATCGATCGGCATGCTTCTCGACGCCAAGCACCAGCTGGAAACGCAGCGGTTGATGCAGCAAAAGATGGCCGAAGCGCACAAGGATTATCAGCCAAGCGACCAGATGTGTACGTTTGGTACATTCGTGCGTGATCTTACGGCCACGGAACGTACCGCCGAGATCACCAAACTTGCCATTGTCCATGACATTATGCAGCGCGATGCAGGCAGCGGCGAAAATATCGGCTGGACTGAAATCACAGACAAAAAATCCCGTATTTCGCATTTCCGCAGACGCTTCTGCGACCTTTCGAACAATGGAAACGGCCTGGATTACGCCTGCGATGCATCAGGTCCCGCAACCATGCGCAACGCCGACATCAACTATACACAAATGCTTGACGGCCCCATGACGCTTGCCATCAACCCGGACGATGGGGTGACAAGCGAGCATGAGGAAATCCTTTTTGCCCTGGTTGACAACCTGTTTGCCCACAAGGTGACCGAGCGCATCAACCTGCGCAACATGGAAATGGACAAGTACAAATACCATTATATGAATATGCGTTCTATCATCGCGATGCGCGGTATCGCCCGGAACAGTATCGCAAACATTATCGCGATGAAAACCCAGACACCGATTGCAACCGATGGCAGTTCATCGCCTTACATGAAGTCGCTTCTGGTTGAACTGGGCCTTGGCGAGCCCGAAGCGCAACTTTATTTTACATCGAACCCGAGCTACTACGCGCAGATGGAAATGCTCACCAAGAAAATTTACCAGAATGTGAATTTCTACACCGCGCTATATGACAAGCCTTCCAACGTCAAGCGTATGCGCGCGGCCATGAGCGCCATCAAACTGATGCAGGACCGTGATATTCACAATGCCCTGCTCCGCCGTGAGATGCTGCTTTCCATTATGCTGGAACTGCGCCTGCGCGAACGGGCCGATACCGTTTATAACGCCACGGAAAGAGCGCTGACCGACGGCGCCCGGTAACGTCCTATCTGGCATTTTCCTTGCAAGACTAACCCGAGAGACCGGATGACCGGCCCATGCGTGAGAATTGCAAGGACAAGAAGTTATGTCGTTTCAAGCCCTGAATGCCGCCCTTTCCGGCCTGCGTATCGCGCAGCAGCAGCTGACGACTATTTCCAACAACGTATCCAACGCAACCACCCCGGGCTATACCCGGAAGATTCTTCCCCAGACCACGCAAGTCATTAATTCTACTGGACAAATTATCGGCGTGCAGGCAGAAACGATGATCCGGCAGGTGGACCTGAATCTGGAGCGGGAATTGTGGACGCAGGTCAGTTCCGTCTCTGCTCTTGAAACCCGGGCTTCGTATCTGGACCAGATCGAAAAATTCCACGGGGCCACCAATAAGGAATTGTCCATCGCGGCAGAAATTGCCGAGTTGAAGGATAAATTCGCCGCCCTCTCAGATTCCCCCTCCGACGGTTTTCTCCTCCAGAGCACGCTGGAACAGGCAAAAACCGTGGCCACTAAATTCAACCAGTTCGGAGAGTTGATCACCCAACTGCGCAACGATGCGCAAGATGAGATGTCCGACACCGTCGACCGTGTCAACGACCTGCTATCTACAATTTCTGCCCTGAACCGGGATATCAAGGGCGCAGCTAACCTGAACCGTTCATCCGCCGGACTGGAAGACAAGCGGGACGAGGCGATCAAGGAATTGTCGAGCCTGGTCAATCTGACCCTGTTCACCCGCGGGGACGGCGTCATCGTGCTGCAAACCACGACCGGTTTGCAGCTTTGCGATGAAAATCCAACCGAAGTTTTCTTCCAGCCGAGCGTTCTGGGCGCAACCACAACCTATCCGGACAGCGCGGCGGGTATTTATGTCGGCGGCGATCCCGCCAGAAACCGCCAGGCTTTCGACATCACAAATACGAACGTCGGCGGAAAACTCGGCGCACTGATCGAGTTGCGTGATGAAACGCTGATGGAATATCAGGCACAGACGGACGAGCTGGCACACAAACTCGCACTCCGCCTTGAATCGCAGGGCCTTCGCCTCTTCACGGACGCAACGGGAACCGTCCCGCTCGATACGCCGCCGGACCTGAGCGTCGATCCGCCGGTCTCCGTCACTTATGTCGGATTTGCCTCTGTCATGCGCGTGAACGAAAACATCATCAACGATGTAACGCTGCTGCAACAGGGAACGTATGATTCGGACATCGCCATCCCCACAGGTTCGAACGAAGTGATACGCCGCGTGATCCAGTTCGGTTTTGGGAACATCAGCCATCAGCAAGCCAGCGGCACGACAGACCTGAATATTGGCGCGCCTGCAACAGACCTGCAAAGCTGGCTGGGCCTCTATTCCACCAACAATGTCGTGGGCGGTATCGATTTGTCCTCGTTCGATCAGATCGACGATGGCGTTCCGTCGACTACGGACCTTGCGGACATGCTGCAGGAATTCTTCCCCAGCTGGCCCAACAACGACCAGTTCCAAATCACGTTTGAAGAAGCGCGTCTGGGGCTTGGCCCGACAACGATTACCGTCGATTTGAGCGACGCCGCTGCGAACTTCCCTATCGGACCGGGGATTAATGACGCGCTCGACCAGGTCATTGCAGAGATCAATGCGCAGATCACAGCTGCCGGCGTGCCTGCCGGACTTGCCGCGACCGCGACGCGCAACACGAACGGGCAGTTGATGGTACAGTCCCGCGGCGATATTACCTATACAGCCAGCGGCTTTGCCGGATCGATGGGCACCACCGCCTTTTCTGCGCTTGGTATGCGTGAAGATACCTTCGAAACCGAAGATCCGTATTTTGACATACAGGTTGGTTCCGGCACCGTTTACCGCATTCAGATCGAACCGGGCGATACGGTCACCGACCTGATCGACAAGCTGGAGTATGATCCGATTGCGGGAACAGGCGTGCCGGGGCTTCATGTCGATTTCGATACGCTGACCGGACGCCTCACCCTGCGGCCCGGTATCGATGACAGCAACGGCGGCGCACCTGATTTCGGCGGAGATATAAAAATCATTTCCGGTCCCGGATCGACCACCGGTGCGGTAAATCCTGCGATCGCCGCCCTTCCGGCCTCGGTGGGCGTCGTCAGCGCATTGTTCGGCAGCTATACCGTAAGCGGCGGCACGGTTTCAGAGACATCGCCGGTTGTAAACGTGGCGTATCAGTCAGAGACCGCTGCGGGATCCGGCATCTATGTTTCTTTCCGGCGCAACAATCTCGGTCCCGGTGCGGATGTCAGCACAAATATTCTGATAGGTCAGAACATCATTGATTTCAGCCAGAAGATGATCAACGCCCATGCGCAGGACATCATCCTGAACGATCAGGAAACCAGCGATTCGACAACATTGCGCGACCTTTTGAACGAGCGCCTTTTGAACGAATCCGGCGTGAACATCGATGAAGAACTTTCAATGTTGATCGTCATCCAGACAGCCTATGCCGCCGCTGCGCGCGCGGTAACGGCGGCGGATGAAATGTTCGACGAACTGCTCAATTCCATACGGTAGAGATAAAGGAGTTATATCATGGTCAGCGTTTCGACACTGGGACAATACCTTGATCAGATCGGCCGCCTGAAAACGCAACAACAGACGTTGGGCGACCTGACCGCGCAGATATCTTCCGGGAAAAAGACGCAGAAACTCTCCGGCCTGGGAAACGACATCATCCGCACCACGCGCGCCCGTTCCGGCTTGGGGGAACTGGAAACCTATAACAACAACATCACAAACGCCGACCGGCGCATCAAATTGATGCTGAACGCTATCGGTGAAATGAAGGCGCAGGTTCAAAACATCGAAGGATCGATCGTCACCGCCGTTCAGGAAGGCGATTATCCCGAACTTGAATCCATTCAAGAATTGACGGGCAGCGTTTATAATTTCGTCATCGACCTGATCAATCAGACGGACGGTGAACGCTATCTGTTTGGCGGCGCCGACACGACCGAACCGCCGTTAACCGATGGCGGATTGTTTACCAGCGCGCTGGGCGCTTTCCTTCCTGATGAATCCGATTTGACCAATCCTCCGCTGGTTGCCAGCGGGATGATCGGCGACTGGGGCGACGGTACAATTACGACAGACCAGTTTATTGCCGCCTATCATGCCTCCAGCGAAACCGTGCTGGGTTTTTCCAATGCCTTGACGACCAACACGGCAGGAAAAACCATGGTGCGCGTCAGCGACGTTTCCGAATTCGATTACACCAAGCTGGCGAACACCGGGCCGATGCGGGAAATCGTGCGCGCGCTCGGCGTACTCAAGCAATTGCCGCCGGTAGAACATGCGCCCGGTGCGTTAAACGACCCAACGGCGACAACGATCGCAGAAGATGTTGCGCCATTCCCGCCCGCCGAAAAGCAGGAAAGCTTTTTCCGGGTTATCAACGACATTGCCAAGACCTTGAATGCGGCAATCGATCAGCTGGAGCAAATGGAATTCAGCCTGTCCCAGGTTCAGGCGCAGATCAGCATCGTCAAAGAATCGAATAGCGATCAGATGAATGCCTATAAGGATATCATCGGTGAAGCGGAAGATATGGACATCACCGAAGCGTCCGCCCGCATTTCGCAAATGCAGGTACAGTTGCAGGCATCGTTTCAGGTCACGGCCCTGCTGTCGCAGTTGACGCTTGCGAACTTTCTCGGCAATTAAAGAAATTTTTTAGGAATTTGCGCCCTGAATGACAACCTTGTTGCCGTCGATCACGGCGCGCATGCCGTTCGGCGCGAGCATGTCGTTCAGCACTTCGTTCCAGGGCTTTCCGCCCTGCCACGATACGGTTGTGCCCACATTCACATCCTTGCCGAAGGCGTAGCTGTATTCCGGCGGCACAACCTGGCTGAGCGCCAGGGCAAGCGGAAGTTCACGGCCAAAGCCGACAGCTTCGGTATAACCGCCTGTTACAGGCGCGGCATTTGCCTGTTCAGAATATTGCGGCGCCGGATCTTCCATGACCGAAGCGCGGGCAGGAATCAGGGGGGCCGGCGCGGCGGGTTTCGGCGCAACAGCGGGCGGTACGACCGGCCTTGCCGGCTGGGCATGTACCAGATTCGACGGCGGCTTCAGCGGCACGCCTTCAATCCGTTTCAATGGTTCGCCTTCACCGCCCGGAATCGGCGTCAGCATGTTCGAAGCCAGCGAGGCGTCCATGGCGGCATCGGCCGCCATCTGGCTGCGATCCAGATAACGTGCGCCCGGATCATAGCGTGAGGTCATTTGCGCCCGGGCGCGCAGGCCTTGTGCTTTCCCGCCTCCTGGCGTGGCGACAGGGCGCAGCGTGCCGCCCTCTTCCATCATGGCGTGCTCCACGGACAATGTGCCCATGCCACCGGCATTGTGGGTGGCCGTGCTTTCCAGCGGATAGGGATTGATCACCAGTTTGCCGCTTTTCGTCGCCGGCTTCTGCGCAAGATCCGACGGATTCAAGGCAACCGTCTGCATGTTTTCCGTGGCGTTCAAAAGAGCGGCGCTGTCCATCGGTTCATTTGCCGGAGGTGGAAAAGAAGCTGTTGTACGCTGGCGGCGGATATAAACCGGATCTTCGGATTTTTCCGGCGTCTGTGCAATGGTGCCCGGCGCGTTCACCGGCGCCAGCGGTTCCGCCGTGACAGCGGGAGTCGGAACGATGGGCATCGGCGCATCCATGGTCATGGCGTCAACCGTATCTGCAACGGGCGCGGCGGACGGGGGCGCCGTGAATTCAAACCCGGCCTGCGCCTGTGCGGCGGCGAACGTCAGGCCCGCACAAAAGAGTATTGAAAGTCCGGAGAACCGCGCCATGGTCGTTCCTTTTCCCAGTATGTTGAATGGGTCTGAAAATAGAGAAATGGGGACAAAAGCGCAAGCTGGAATGGGCCTGCGCCCCCAAGATCAACCGTAATCCACCATGCGTTTACGGTGAAGCGAGAGCCATGCCGGCCGTTTCTGCCCCAAAAGCCACTTGCGGAACGCGCGGAGCGAGGCATCGAACGTCAGGCCGCGGCGCTCCAGATAGACAAAGGTTACCGTAAAGACAATGGTAAAAAATACCGTGATAACCCGAAAGTGAAACAGCGTGATCATCCAAGGGATAGCCGCCCGGGCATCAAGGCCGAAAAACCGCACAGGCCGCATCGAATTCCGCCAATGCCAGTTGACCCGTTCTTCTTCTGTATCTTCGCGCGTACCCATCTAGTCGCCGCCTCCAGCCCCTGTAGACGATGATAACGTAATATAGGTCCGGCGATCAATTAACCCGGCATCGAAGGCAAGCCCGGCGGATTTGGCCATAGGCTGCCCATAGAATGGCAGCATTCTTTGAAGCTCGTTCGGCCATTCCTTAAAATCGATGGCCAGAAGCTTGTCCCGCACCTCATCCGAAAACCGCATCCATTCCCGGATCCCCATCCGCCCGCCATTCACTTTTGGAACGAGGGTTTGCGTCACGACAAGCCGAATGGTTTCCATCAGGGCGTATGCGCGCTCCGAACGTTCGGACGGATCGAAGGTTGCGACCATTCTCTGGATTGTCGCGGCAACGCCGATCGTGTGCGTGGTGGTGAAAACAAGGTGCCCCGTCTGTGAGGCTTCGATGGCGGCGGAAATCGTTTCCTTGTCGCGCGCCTCGCCCACCAGAATGATATTGGGCTTGCGGCGCAGCGCGTTCCGCACGCCGCGGGCAAAATCGGGGAGGTGGCGCGGAATTTCCGTTTGTGAAATCAGCGAACGTGGCGATTTGACGGCGTCATACACATATTCGATCGGGGCCTCATAACACACGACCTTGCCGCAACCGCGGCGACGTTCCATAAGCATGCGGATACCCGCCGCCAAAAGCGTTGTTTTCCCCGATCCTGTCGGTCCGGTAATCACAACCATGCCTTGGCGTGGCGACCATGAATTGATGATATCCTGCTCGACGCTCAAATCCACCATGCGCGGCGGCTCGTTCGGCAAGACACGCATCGTGATCGAGGCGGAGTCACGCCCGCGGGACAGAATCGGCGTGATGTTGACGCGGAAACGAATACGCGTATACCGGTCCGGACGGATTTCGTAAGACAGGTCGAGGTCCGTTCCGGACGCAAGCCGCGCCCCAGCCTCGGGCCCGTAAATCTTTGTCAGAAAAACGTTCATGTCGGCCGCATCAACGGGGCGATACGTCGCCGGATAAAGCGTGCCGTAAATTTCGTTGTAAGCCGGACGGTCTGTCTGAATGGTGATATCGGAGGAATTTTTCTTCACGCACCAGAGCAAAAAGGTGTCGACGAGATCATCCTGAAAGCGCGGCGGTTCTTCCGGCCATGTTTCGGCGATATTGTCTTTGGCCTTGAGAAGGCTTATCGGTTTGCGGGCGACCATTCCTGGGTTTCCGTCTGCAGAGCGGGTTGTCCTGTGATAGACACGGCCCTGTCACCGACGCGCATCTCGTTGCCGCCGCCAGTGACGCCGCGATCAACCTGAAGCGCGTAGGGCGGTGTCACCATGCCTTGCGTCAAAAGCGAGCGATAACGGATCATGCCTTGATAATCCGCCGTCAGTTTGTTCAGATCCTGTTGAAAGATTTCATCCGCCTGCGCGACACCGGCTTTCCAGCCTTCATCGAACCAGTCATCCCATTTTTTCTGATCTTCTTTCGACACCGGCAGAAGGATATCCGGCGGCGGGGCAACATTCCCCCATTGGCGCTCCAGATAAGCCCGCCATGTGCGCGCTGTAGAAACGATGCGGGCATTGCGGCCGATATTCAGAACGCGATCCGCAACGGCGGCGTTCTGTCCCCCCTGTTCGATCACCATCGCATCGATGCTTTCACCGATGATCGGCGGTTCGATCAAAAGACCGGACGGGGCGGAGATCAGCAATTGGCGAAAATCGAACACTTTGTCGAGGTAACGGGAACGGGTTTCCATTTCACGGCGAATTTGATAGGTGCGCCAGGCCAGACCGCCGCGTGCGCCGTAAGAAAGCGCGGATTCGCGCATTGCGTCGTTGCGGATATCCATGGGCAGGCCGGTGTCCCGCTCATCTTCCGGGCGCGCCTGCTGCTTGACAGCCTTGAGTTCCTGCTCCGTGGCGGGCGGCGGGATTTCATCAAAAGGAACCTGCGCCGCGTGCGCGGGCAGCGTGCTGAGCAGCGTCAGACACCCGGCCATGACCGCCATAAGAGCGCCATTCCGCATACCCTATCCTCCAACGCCCGTGACCGGGGCATAATGAAGTTCGACCAGGCTGCGTTCCGCGTCGACCTTGACATCGCCGCGCACGCCAAGCTGAAGCCCGACGTCGCGCAGAACCTCTATCACCGGTTTGTTCTGAACATCGATATTGACCACGAGCGGCACCGGGGGGCGGTTGCCGATGGTCACGAAATTATAGCTGGCACGATCTGCAAGCTTGCGCAGAATCTGCTCCGGCGGCCCGACCCATGTGATTGTGATGGCCCGCTCCAATTCCTCAGGCGCGTTGACGATCGGCTGCACGGCAACGCCTGGCGCTTTTTGCTGCTCGATCGCCGCCAAAGTCTGCAGGGAATTGGACGCTTTGTCCGCGGCCTCCGCCAGCATCAGGGAAACTTTGTCAGGAGAAGCCACGACCTGGGCGTTGCGCTCCGGAAGCTGGCATGCGCTCAGTGCCAGACCGCAGAAAACTGCCGCTACCGGGACAAAGCTTTTGTAGAGTGTGCTGCGAATCATCGGGATCTTCGAATCGGTTTTTTATTCAGCTAATACATTATCCCCTTGATACCAAGGCGACAAGACAATCCATAAAGTAATCCAGTGCCTTAATCAAATTTGGGGGGTATTAACGACCAGTTTAGCGCGTATTGCTGTCCCGAAGCAAACCCTTGGACCGCATGGCGTTCACGACCCGGCCCTTATAGGGATAGCCATATTGCGGCGTGCGGGAATGATAATGGGCGATCGCCCTGGACAGCGAACCCGTTTCATTCATATGGGTGCGCAGGATCCAGGCGGACACGCCCATATTGGTGCACGGATCGTCGCGGACCCAGCGATAGGCCGTGGTTTCAGCCACGCCCCATTTTTCGGCCAGAAGCGGGATCCAAAGCGTGTTGATCTGCATCGGTCCAAGGTCATAAGAGCCGTTTTTGTTCGGTCCGACTGCCTGCCCGACTGTCCCGCCCTCCACCTGATGGATGCCGACCAAAACGGCCGGGGGCACAGAATAGGTCTGTGCGGCAAGCATAAGGCATGCGGCGAGGATCTTCGTCATAAGCTATTATACGTCATCAAATGGTTAAAAATCTTTTAGCGCGAGAACCGCAAGGAAAGCAAATACTAACAGATTTTACAGGGGAAGGGAAACCCGCAAAAACCTCGACAATGTGCCAGTTTGAATGCTGGCGGTTTTATATCCTCTTGTTCCTGTCGACTGCCTCATATAATCTGATGTTGAGTTGTTACAGCAATTCGGGGCTTGATAACCCTTGTCATAAGCGGCCTTGTGCAGCCGTTCGTTAGCACTCCTCGACGCTTGGTCGGGGAGGCATAGGTTATGTCCAGCCCGCAAGGGTAAAGGCCTATGCGACCTTTCTTATGACAGGTTTATCAACTCCCCGATCACCAGAGAGGGAGTTTATGCAAGAAGATTCAAAATCGGCTTACGTTATCGCTTATATTTTCGTGAATTTTGTCGGTATTCTGACAGGACTGCTTATCGGCTGGGTTCTATGGGCTTAAATCAAAAACGCACAGCAGATGGTGATATTTTATTGCCTTCTGGGAGATCGGACCGCTTATCATTATAAATTGCTAATATTCAAACTGCTACGCTATCAAACCCTCAGGTTTTCTTGAAAAACGACATGGGGGAACCCCCGGCCGGCGGCGCTGAAGGAGGGGGAGGAGCTGCCGGGGCCGTTGCCGCGGGAGCGGCAGGCGGCGGCGCTGCTGGCGCTTGGTCCGGCTTTACGGCTGAAGACCCGCCGGCAGACGAAGACGGCAGGGAAACCCCGGCCATGGAAGATAAAACCACTTCAAGCATTGCCCGCTGGCGGTCATAGGCGCGCCAGACGGCTTCAATAGAGGCAGAGCCGTCCGCATCGCCCGCGCCGCGAAGCTTGCCGGTTTCCCCGCGATGAGCCGCGGCATAAAGCCTTGCCAGCGCCTGCAGGATTACCAGTTCGTCCATTCCGTTGCCGTCATTGCCAAGCCCGGCCCGCATTTCCTTGGCCTGCGCTTTCAAACGGTCCGCAATCTCCTGCACCAGCCGCGTTTCCGACTGACCGAAGGAAAACTCAGACACCGCGCCGATAACGGGAAGAAGCGCATGAATTGCATAAATGCTGGTCTGGGCCGGATCGAAAAACGGCGGAACGCCTTCCAGCGAAGATAGCCTTTTGGCATGCTCCGCCGCCGGGGCGAAATTGTCCGCAAACACGATCACGGATTCCAGAGTCTTGGCGATGCGGCGACCGTCCTGGTCATTGGGCACACGGCCCGTCTGCTTGTAGGAATCGGCCACCAGTTCACCGGCCAGCGAGGCCAGCGCCACGCGAATAGCGTCCGCATCCCCGTCTTCCGCTTTCAAATTCATGGCCTGGGAAAGCGAAATACCGATCTTCACGCTTTCGGACATCATGGAAGCCATGATACCGGCATCCTTGCCGTCGTCCGTGGCGTGAGCGTTCACCGCCTCCATCAAGGGGGCGCCAAGTTTTTGTAAAAGCTGGATCAGGAATTCTGTACGCGGAGTCATGGCCATCAGGGGCAGTCTAATTTTTTGCTACTCTAACCCAAACAAGGTAAAGGCAAGTTTAACGGGTCTTTGCGTTAAACCCAAGGATTAAATGGAAAATCCGCCTGAAGCGGATTACGGGGCCGTCGCCGCCGGGGCGGGCGCGGACGGCAGATCCGCGATCAGGGCCTGAAGATCCTTGGAAACCCCGCGGACAATCTTTACCTCCCCTGTGCGGGAGCGATAAACGGTGAGCGGGGTCACGTTGAATTTCCAGGCCTGCATCAGCGCCATGTTTTTCTGGATAGCCTGAGTGGAAACGTTGGATTTTGCCGGAAGCGCGTCCTTGTCCCCGTCAAGATGTTTATAAAACCGCTCTTCCGGGTCCGGGGATGCCAGAAGGAACGATGCCTGCGCCAGCGATGCTTCGCTGAACCCCACAGGGATGATCCTGACCTGGACGACGCCTTTACCCAGATAATCCTTGCGCAGATCGGTGATGAATTTGTGGCAATGCGGGCATTGTGGGTCGACGAAGCTGTAAATCGCCGGCGCCGCCGGATTTCCGAGGCTGATCCAGTTGCTGCGCTCGACATCGGCAAACATGCGTTCACCCGGAGACTTCATGTTCAGCGCCTCAGACACTGTTTTCGGCGTTGATTGCGCCGCCTGTTCAGCCGGAGAAGGCGGCGTCTCTTCCGCCAGAAGATCTAGGACGCCGCCATTTTGTTTTTGCAGTTCCTTGACCTGGTCGATCGTGATCGGGCGACCGTCTTCCGCGAACATGATGCCCGTAACGAAAGCCTTCTTGTCCGGTGTGACGTAATAATATTGTTCCTGCCCCTGGTATATGGCGATCCAGCCGTCCATGCCGTTTTCCGTGCCGAGGTAACGAAGCTGCGCGCCTTTTTCCTCCAGCACCTTCAACGGCCCGGGAATATCAGGGATGGCGCGGTTTTTGGTCTGCGCGGAAGCCGGAGATGCAAATAGCAGGACGAAAGCAACGGCAAACAAAAAATGGAAATGGCGCATGGGATATCCTTTGGTCGTGGGCAACGCTTGAATCTATCGTACGCACCTTGCAGCGCAAAGGTCAAAATTGAGGCTGTGACCGCTTTTCCGTTTCAAAGAAAAAGTGCCAGAACGCCGGTATAACCATAAAGCCGGTTATTGGAAATTTCGCCATTGGCATAAAACCCGGTGATGGGGATATCGCCAAGGATATCGTGCACAAGCGCCAGCTCACCTCCCGGCTTGCCATCTCCGCCAAAAGACACCTGCGCCCGCGCAATGCAGGAAATATAGAGCGCCGCCTTCGGCCTGAACTCTCCTCTTTCCCGCTCGATCCGCTTACGCAGCGCAACCAGCGAAGCCGCAAGGTCCGTTTTTACCGTCTCATCATCCCGGTGAACGAACATGATTTTCTGCCCGTCCTCCAGAATTTCACCGACGGCGATAACGCCGCTCTCCGGGTCCATCGCCATGATATTTCGCACCATGAAATCCTGCTGGTCGCTGCCGTGAACCGGAAAAGCGACATGCGCCTCGCCGCTGAGGATATTGCTCAGATCCGGGGAGATATGGCCGCTTTTCAACAGCGATTCTCCCGCCTTGTAGCCCAGCCTGCGTTGCGCCATGGCTGCCATATCTTCGGAAAAAACCTCGAACGGCGGGCGTCCGTCAAGATAGGCGATGACGTGATCGTCCGCCTTGGAGATTTCATGCAAAGGCCCCATCGGCACGCAGCCCTGGGTGAGCGTCGTCGCCACAGCGACATCCTGTGAGAAGATAAATCCGCTGACTCCCACGGGCGCAACATGCCGCCCGATAATCGCCGTTTCCTTGCGCGAGGAGGCAAGGCCGCCGATCATAAATCCGCCAACCATGACATCAATTTCCTCGATCGCCTCGGCAGGATGGGCGCCTGCGAACGGATCCGCATGAATGACCGTCACCATCGGGTCATGCAGATTGAGCCAGGGTTCAAGACTTTCATGCAGCTTTTTGTAATTTGGGGGTGCTGCCTGAAAAACGCGCACTTGATCATGCGGAACTTCGCCGACCAGAACGCTCATGGCCGGAACATGAAAAAACTCCTGTCCGCCGGCACAGACGCCCTGCGCCGCACAGCCGGCCCAGTTGTCGATCCCGGTGACGGAGCGCAGCAAAGTCAAAATGCTGCCCGCATCCTTGGCGAGATCGTCCGTTATATAAAGGAAACCTATATTCGGCTTGAAGCCTTCCGTCCTGACGTCCTCCAGCCGTTCCAGCACGGTTTTCGAAATATCGCGCCAGTTTTCGCCCGAAGCGGCGGTAGAAACAAAATGGGTCGAGGTAACAACGTCCATAGCCGCAGTATAAGCCTTTATCCGGGTCCTTCAATCCACTATTGCCGCCCTTTGTTTTCTGGTATCTTGGCCCATATTTCTAATTGAAAGGACTATCATGGAATTCTGGATCACCCTGGCCGTTCTTGCGGTCGCCGCGCTTTTCTTTATCGGTCTTTACAACCGGCTTGTCGCCCTGCGCCAGAATCGCAACAACGCGTTTTCCGACATCGATGTGCAGTTGAAACAACGCTATGACCTCGTGCCCCAGCTGGTTGAAACGGTGAAAGGTTATGCCGCGCATGAGAAAGGAGTGTTTGAAACCGTTACCGCCGCCAGGGCGGGCGTCGCACAATCACACAATCAGGGTGAGCGCATAACTGCCGAAAAAAATCTGTCGAGCGCTCTAGTCAACCTTTATGCGGTTGCGGAAAACTATCCAGCCCTGAAAGCGGACCAGAATTTTCAGCAATTGATGGCCGAGCTATCCGATATCGAAAACAAGATCGCTGCCGCCCGCCGGTATTTCAACAACGCGACCAACGAGCTCAACACTTCGGTGCAGCAATTCCCTGCAAATCTCATCGCCCCGATGTTCGGGTTCAAGGCGGAAGCGTTTTATGAAGACACCTCTGTCACGCGCGAAGCGCTGGAAAAAGCGCCGCCGGTCAAGTTCTAGCCATGCCGCCGCCTACCACCGGATTACAGACGACAATCTGGAACAATAACCTTAAATCGCTTCTGCTGCTGGCCGTATATCCGTTTATTCTTGGCGCGGTGTTTTTTGCCGCTGCAGCCGTATTCGGTTATTTTGCAACACATACCTATGCCGCGTCCGGATCATGGGAAACGGCAATACAGTATGGCGCCGCAATCGTCTGGCGATACTGGCCTATTTTGCTGACTGTCGTCGGCGTCTGGTTTGTGATGGCGTATTTCTTTCAGGGGCGCATGATCCGCGCCATGTCGCATTCCCATCCTGTGACACGCAGGGATGAACCTGCCCTTTATAATCTTATAGAAAATCTGTGCATCGCCGAAGGCGTCAAAGTGCCGAGAATAGAGATCATCGAAACGCATGCGCGAAACGCTTTTGCCAGTGGCATTGATGACGCCAGCTATTGCATCACCGTCACGCGCGGTCTGATGCAGTCACTGTCAAAGGACGAACTGGAAGGCGTTCTGGCCCATGAACTGACCCATATTCTCAACCGCGATGTGCGGCTGATGATGGTGTGCGTGATTTTCACCGGCATGCTCGGCGTTGCGGCGCAGATTCTCTGGAGCAATGTGCGATACAGCCTTTGGCTCCCGCGCGGCAAAAACCGGAATGGCGGCGGCGGATTCATCCTTCTTTTGGCCATTCTTGCGGTTCTTTGGGTTGGATACCTCGCAACGCTTCTGGCGCGCTTTGCCATTTCCCGCTCGCGCGAGTACATGGCGGATGCCGGCGCGGTACGGATGACCAAAAATCCCGAGGCGATGATGCGCGCCCTGATGCGGATTTCCGGCATGGCCGATATTCCGAAAGCACCCGCCGATATCCGCGCCATGAGCTTTGAAAACGCGAAGCCTTTTCTCGGCCTGTTCGCGACCCATCCGCCCATCACAGCCAGGATTGAAGCGATTGCGGCCTATTCCGGACTGCCCAAACCGGATATTCAGCCCAAATTGCGGGCGAATTCAGAGTCGGTTTTTCTGCGCCCCGATGAAGCCGGACGCGAAAATTGGACGACACGTCAACGGTTTAAGGCCCGCAGAAACACCAATCCGTGGCAATAGGTCTTACAGCGACAATTTCCGGTTTCCCTTTGAAATCTGGTAAAATCACTTTATATCTATTCCTGCGCGTATAACGTGCAAAACACGGTTTAACCCTAGGGAGATTTGAAAACCATGTCTGACAATTTCGGCTATCAACAACCGTCCATACAGCGCACCGGCGCGAACGTCGACGCGGGTTTGAAAGCCCATATGCAAAGCGTCTACAATCGCATGACGGCCGGCGTCTTTATTACGGCCATAACCGCATTCCTGGTATCCAACAGCCCCGCCCTGATGAAATTCTTTCTGGGCGGCCCGCAAATGTACCTCGTCATGCTGGCGCCGCTGGCCATCGTCTGGTTCGGCTTCCGTCCTGAGCGCATGAATCCAAACCAGTTGATGCTGTCTTTCGGTGCGTTGTCCGTATTGTACGGGATCAGCTTCTCCACGATCTTCCTGGCCTTTACCGCTACCAGCATCGCGCAGGCGTTCTTTATGGCAACGGCGCTGTTTGCCGGCCTGAGCATCTTCGGTTATGTCACAAAGAAAAATCTCGACGGGATTGGCACCTTTGCCGTTATGGCCGTCTGGGGCGTACTGATCCTGTCGATCGGAACGATGGTCGCGGGCATGTTCGGCGTTGAAACCACCGGCATGCAAACCCTTATCTCCGGTCTCGGTCTTCTGGCCTTTTCCGGGATTACGGCTTGGCAGACACAAACGACCAAGGAAATGTATCACCCGTCCTACGGCGGCGATGCAAATTCCCGCATGGCATGGTCTGCGGCGCTGAATCTCTACATCAGCTTTGTCGCCATGTTCCAGTATATCCTGCAATTCGTGGGCAACCGGGAGTAGCACCCCCTTTCCCTTGAAAGACCAATCTTCGAAAAGCCCGGAACCTTTACGGTTTCCGGGCTTTTAACCTTTTGGATATACATTTGTATTAAATTTGAAATAAGGGATGCAACTCAAGAAATAAAATCATAAGTTGTACAAGTTGCATCACAACTACAGGGACAATTTTGACTACATATCGAAACATTCTTCTTATCGACGACAGCAGAAGCCTTGCCGATCTTTATTCCACGGCGCTGATCCGCAGCGGTTATCAGGTCACTGTCGGCCATAGCGGCGCAGATCTTCTGAAAATCCTTGAAACGGATTCATTCGCACCGGACCTGCT
>JBDHTU010000008.1:0-26023 GCA_039808805.1 Micavibrio sp. | reverse complement strand
AACCACGAAACGCTTTGCGCCTTGGCGTCTTGGCGTTGAATACGCGATGAGCGGAAAGGCCCTATGGATCCCCGCCTGCGCGGGGATGACAGTGAAGAGGTAGCGGGCATGACGCGTGAGATGGCCCCTCTCATTGTCATCCTCCGGCTTGACCGGAGGATCCATGAATCTTCGACCGCCGGACACAGGAATGAAAAAGAAAAACCGCAAAACACTTTGCGCCTTGGCGTCTTGGCGTTGAAAACACGATGGGCGGGGATCCATAGAAGCAACCCGCTCATCACACAAGAAAGATCGAACCACAAAGTAAAACGAAGTCAGACAAGGTTTTTAAAAAACTTACTTTGTTTAAACTTTGTGTCCTTTGCGGTTCAAATAATTTGAAGGCCCTCAGATTCAACGCCAGGGCGCGCTTCCGTCATTGCTTCGGCTGCGCCTCACAACGACAGCGATGCCTACAACCCCCACCGTTTTTCGAGGATCGGGCGAACCTCGTCCAGATGATGGATGATGTAATCGGCCTTGTATTTCTCCAGCCGGGCGGCGGACAGCAGCCCGCCCGAGATGCTGACGCCGAGGATGCCGAGCCGCCTTGCCAGCTCCGGCTCTTCATGGGAATCGCCAATGATAAAGGTCTTTTCCGGGGCAAAGCCGTGCGCTTCCATATAGGCTTCCAGCCGAATCTGCTTGGACAGGCCCTGCGTGATGGTTGCCTTGGTTTCGTTGCCTGATATTGCCTTCATGTAGGGGGCAAAGCCGAGGCGGGCGACATCCTCATTCAGGCAGGCCTGAAGATGGTTGGACAGGATCATGCAATGAACGTCCCTGTCCCGCAGCCAGTCGAGCAGCGCAAACGCGCCGTCCATGGCGCAACAGGCTGCTGCGGCCGGTTCGTAGGCCTCAAGGTAGACATTCCGGTCTTCCTCGGCGCGGGCGAGATAATCGTCCGCGCTCACCCCCATGCGCTCATAGAAGTGGATCAGCGGGAAGGAGAATGTTTCCTGCATCCTGTGCATGTCGATGGCCGGTACGCCGAACGAAGCGAGACAGGCATTGGTGGCGATCAGCGTTGCGGGCGTGTCGTCGAACAGCGTCCCGTTCCAGTCGAATACGGCAAGGTGGGTCATGGCTTCTTTTAACACGGCGGCGCGCAGGCGTCCACCACGCGATCGACGTTTTTAGGCCGGGCCTGCAGGGTCCGCGGGCTTTCCGGTTGGTGCTTTCGGCACCTCGCCGGTCAGGTCTTCGAACAATTCTTCAAAACCTTCGCGCGGGCCGAGGCGCGCAGCCTCATCCGGTGGTGTTTGTGGCGCAGGCGCATCCGGTTTCTGTTCGACAATCTTCTCCATGATTTTGCGCAGCGACATAGCATCCTCCATGTTTGTTTATTTTTCATATATTTTAATTGACGAAACAAAGCAACAAAAAACAAAGCGGTGCGGCAGTTTTTGTGCTATACTTAACCCTGTAACGCCCTTTCTACGCCCGCCTTTTGGCGGGTTTTCTTATGCGGCTGTGATGGCGGCAATAAAAAAAGTCGAACGAACTGAGTGATTAAAGATTACGGTAAATATTGGGATGCCAGAAATGTGGGCTTAGTCCACCAACATTAACCATTTGGCCATAAAAAAGGCCGCCCTGCGGCGGCCTTCTTAAAATCGCTTTGTGATCAGCTTACGCTTAGGCCGCTTTCTTGACGGCTTCGCCGGCGGTTTTGGCGATGGCGGCAAAGGCTGCGGCATCGTGGATAGCGATTTCCGACAGGACTTTACGGTCCAGTTCGATGCCGGCTTTTTTCAGGCCGTTCATGAAGGTGGAGTACGTCATGCCGTTGATGCGGGCGGCAGCATTGATACGCTGGATCCACAAGGACCGGAAATTGCGTTTCTTCTGCTTGCGGCCGATATAGGCGTACTGACCGGCTTTTTCATAGGCCTGCTTGGCTGTGCGGAAGCAGCTGTGGCGGCGTCCGTACTGGCCTTTGACGGCGTTGATGAACTTGCGGTGACGGGCGTGGGCGCGGGGGCCTCCTTTAACGCGTGCCATTATTTGGCTCCTTTCGTCTCAGCGGTTTTTGCCTTCGTCGTCGTTTTGGACGCGCGGCAGTACGGCATGAAGCTCTTGACAACCTTGGCGGCATCGCCCGGGGCCATCGTGTCCGTGCCCTTGGCTTTACGCTTCATGGATTTGGGTTTTTGCATCAGGCGGTGGCCTTTGGAGGCCTGCTTGAACTTCACTTTTCCCGATGATGTCACCGAGAAGCGCTTTTTGGCGCTGCTTTTCGTCTTCATTTTCGGCATTTCTATCTCCTTGAAAGAGTTCATAAATCCGCGATCGAGGCAGCCGTATTAAGCCAGAACGCGGGCATTGCGGGGGTTATAGCGGCTTTTGGCCGGACAAATCAAGCCTTTTCCTGATCTTTCCGGGCCAGCGGATGGGCATACTGTATTTCCAGATCCCAGGGGAAATGGATCCAGGTGTCCTGGGAAACCTCGGTCACGAAGGTGTCGACCGTGTCCAGCCCCTTGGGCTTGGCATAAATACAGCCGTAATGCGCCTTTGGGAAATGCTGGCGGATGATGCGGAACGTGCCGCCCGTATCGACGAGGTCGTCGATCACGATCCAGCCTTCGCCCTGATTGTCCACGCCGGTGGGCATTTTCAGGATATTAGATTTGCCCATGTCCTTGACGTCATAGGTGGAAATGCAAAAGGTTTCGATCACCAGAACTTCCAGTTCGCGCGCCATGATGCAGGCGGGGACGAGGCCGCCGCGCGTGATGGCCAGAACGCCTTTCCATTTGCCGCCGTCCGGACCTTTGTCTAAAAGCTTCCACGCCAGCGCCTTGGCGTTGCGGTGCATTTCGTCCCAGGATACGGGAAAGTCTTTACGGTATGTGCTGTGGTCTGCCATTGCTGTCCCCTGATATACGGATTGCTTATAGCGCAGCATCGGGATGCGTTCAATAAATCCCCATCTTTTCGGGAGAATTTCCGATCAATGCTTCCGTGCGCAGGCGCCCTTTGCTATGGTTTGCCTCTCGCCATCACGTTTTCCGGGGAAGGAGCCGCCAGCCATGAGGATTGCCTGTTTTTGCCTGTCGCTGCTGATCGGGATCTGGGGACTGGCCCCGGTGTTCGCGCAGGTGCCGCCGCTGCCCGCGGCAACGGATGCCGCGCCCGCCGCCCCGCCGCCCGTGGTGCTGGAACTGTTTACATCGCAGGGCTGTTCTTTCTGCCCGCCTGCGGACGCCCTGATGGGCCAGATGATCCAGCAGCAGAGCATTATCGGCCTGTCCTGCCATGTCGATTATTTCGGCGTGCGGGAGAATTCGCTGGGCAAAAGCTTCTGCACGCGCAGGCAGATCGATTACAACCGCCTGATCGGCACGGGGCCACGCTACACACCGCAACTGGTGGTCAACGGCCATATGGATGTCATCGGTTATGAGGCCGGAAAAGTCAGCGCCGCCGTTTTAAAGGCGCGTTCTGAAAAGGTAAAAACCATCTCGCTTGCCAGCACGGGCGCCGGGTCTTACACATTTTCCCTTCCCGCCATCAACGCGGGCGGCGATCCCGTGACATTGTGGCTTGCGGTCTATGACGCGCCGAAATCCATGGCCATGACCGAAGGCAACAATTTTGGCAAGAAGATCACGTATTACAATGTTGTGAGCGATCTGAAAGACCTTGGTGCGTGGGATGGAAAGCCGCTGGCAAAGGCGTTGAATCCCGCGCTGCCGCCGGGAAGCGCAGGCCTTGCCGTCATCGCCCAGAACAGGCGCACCGGGCATATCGTGGCTGCGGGCTCGCTTCAACTGCCTGCAGGACCGCGCTAGTATTTTCGTAGCGCAGCGGCGAGCCGTTGCCGCCCTTGCGCAGCAGGCCGACCGTCGTATCCCACATGATAGCAAGATCGCGGCGCGCGCTAAAAGGTCTTGTCGCATAGCCGAAGTCGAGCGGCAGCTTCTCTGCATGGGGAATGTTCTGCTGGCGCTGGATTTTCTCCAATTGCACAGGACCGGTTATGCCCGGTTTGACGCTTCGGATGGCCATGAACCCGTCGGGAACGAAATAGCTTAGCTCGCCTTCCGGTACTTGCGGGCGCGGGCCGACGATGCTCATCTTTCCCCGGAACACGTCCCAGATTTGCGGTAGTTCGTCGATCCCGTATTTGCGCAAAAATCTGCTGAACCGGGTCGTCCTTGGGCTGTCGGGCAGAAGCTGCCCGTTCGCGTCGCGGTTATCGTTCATCGTCTTAAATTTGGTGATGTGAAATAATGCACCGTCTTGGCCGACGCGCGGCTGGCGGAAAATCACCGGGCCGCCATTGTTGATGCTTACGGCAAGCCCGATTCCCACAAGCACGGGCGACAGGGCAATCAGGGCCGTGCCGGAAAGAATCAAATCAAACGCACGCTTTTTCATAAGATAAATTTTATAATGCTCAAGCGCGCAAAATATCAAGAAATATTAAATCATTCTTATAAAAAATTCAGGTTAATGCGCGGCAGCCCAGCTTGCGCCCGCACCGGCTTCGGCGATTAGCGGCACGTCGAGTTTGACGACGTCTTCCATCACGGATTTGACGAGCGCGGAGGTTTGCTCCAGCTCACCTTCCGGGACTTCGAAGATCAACTCGTCATGCACCTGCAGCAGCATGCGCGCCTTCAGGTTTGCGGCCTTGAGCGCGGGCGGGATTTTGACCATCGCTTTTTTCATGATGTCGGCGGCCGTGCCCTGCAGCGGCGCGTTGATGGCCTGACGCTCCGCGCCGGCGCGCCATCCGGGATTGGTGGCATTGATGTTCATAATGAAACATTTGCGGCCCAGAAGCGTGCGGACGTAGCCGAACTTGCGCGCCTCCTCCTTCGTGCGTTCCATGTAATCCTGGATCTCGCTGAAGGTGGACAGGTATTTCTTGATGAAGGCGCCGGCCTCGCCCGCCGTGATGCCCAACTGCTGCGCGAGGCCCCAGCCGGAAATGCCGTAGATGATGCCGAAATTGACGGCCTTGGCCTGGCGGCGGATATCGGGCGTGACCTGATCCAGCGGCACGCCGAAAACCTGAGAGGCGGTGAGCGTGTGAATATCCACGCCGTCGCGGAACGCCTGTTTCAATGCCTGCACGTTCGCCATTTCCGCGGCAAGGCGCAGTTCGACCTGCGAATAATCGACGGAGAGCAGCACATGGCCGGGTTCTGCCACGAACGCCTGCCGGATTTTGCGGCCTTCTTCGGTGCGGATCGGGATGTTCTGCAGGTTCGGGTCGGAAGAGGCGAGGCGGCCCGTGCTGGTCGCCGCCATGGAAAAGGATGTATGAACGCGGCCCGTCTTCGGATTGATCTGTTCCTGCAGGGCGTCCGTATACGTGCTTTTCAGTTTTGAAAGCCCGCGCCATTCGAGGATTTTCCGGACGATCTCATGCCCCTGCCGCGCGAGGTCTTCGAGCACGCCGACATCGGTCGACCATTGGCCGGTTTTCGTTTTCGCGCCGCCGGGAAGGCCGAGGCGTTCGAACAGTATTTCGCCGATTTGCTTGGGAGAGCCGACATTGAATTCGCCGCCCGCAAGCTTATGGATTTCAATTTCCAGTTCGACAAGGCGCCTGCCGAAATCCGTGCTCATGCTTTTCAGGACGGACGGATCGACTTTGATCCCGGCCATTTCCATGTCGGCGATGACGGTGATAAACGGGCGTTCGATGTCTTCGTACACCTGTGCCATCCTGTCGATGGCAAGGCGGGGCTTGAGCACATGATAAAGGCGGGCGGTGACATCGGCGTCCTCGGCGGCATAGTTCAAAGCCTTGTCCAACGGCACGCGGTCGAAAGTAATGCGCGCTTTCCCCGTGCCGGTGACGTCGTCGTACTTGATCGTGTCGTGGTTCAGGAACAGTCTGCACAGTTCGTCCATGCCGTTGCCGTGGCTGGTGCCGTCCAGAACGTAGGACATCAACATCGTATCATCGACGGGCGACATGTGGATGCCGTGTTTTTTGAGCATCTGCCAGTCATATTTCATGTTGTGGCCGACCTTGAGCACGGCAGGGTCTTCCAGCAGAGGCTTGAGCGCGGCGATGGCATCCTTCAGCGGAATTTGTTTGATGTCTTCCCCGCCGCCAAGCAGGTCCGCCGTCTCTCCGACATGGCCGAGCGGAAGATAGGCGGCCTTGCCGACTTCGGCGCACAGCGAAATGCCGCAAAGATCAGCCGCCATCGGCGTGAGGTTGGTCGTTTCCGTATCGATCGCCAGGAAGCCGGTTTCATACGCGCGGGCGATCCAGTCGTTCAGGACATCCATATCCTGAATCAGCGTGTATTCATTCTTCGCGATGTCCGGCAGCGACGGCGGCTCATACACCGGCGGCTTTTCTTCCGCGCCCGGCACGGCGGCGGGCGCAGATATCTGCGCGGCCGCTTTTTTGACCGAGCTGGTAACGGACGCGGCCGCTTCGGTTTCGCCCATGCGGGTGAGCAGGGATTTGAAACCGTGCTCTTTTAAAAAATCGATGAGCACGGCTTTATCCGGCTCATGCGCTTTCAGATCTTCGAGCTTGAGCGGCACGGGTGCGTTGTCATCCAGGCGGACGAGCTGTTTGGAAAGGCGCGCCTTGTCCGCATTTTCAATCAATGTTTCCCGGCGCTTGTTCTGCTTGATGTTGCCCGCGCGTTCCAGCAGCGTTTCAAGGTCGCCATATTCCGTGATCAGCTGCGCCGCCGTTTTGATGCCGATACCGGGAACGCCGGGCACGTTGTCCACGCTATCGCCGGACAGCGCCTGCACATCCACGACCTTGTCAGGCGCGACGCCGAATTTTTCGAATACGTCCTCTGCGCCGAGATATTTATTCTTGATCGGGTCGTACAGGCGCACATCGTCGCCCACCAGCTGCATCAAATCCTTGTCGGTGCCGACGATGGTGACCTTACGACCCTGTTCGCGGGCGCAGCGCGCGTAAGTGGCGATCAAATCGTCCGCCTCGTACCCCTCAACCTCCAGCGCAGGGATGCCGAAGGCTTCGGACGCTTTGCGGAACAGCGGGAATTGCGGGATCAGGTCTTCCGGCGCTTCTTCCCGGTTGGCCTTGTATTGATCGTAAATGTCGTAGCGGAAATTTTTCTTGGCGGCGTCGAAAATGACGGCGATGTAGGGCGCGTTCAAATCTTTCAGAAGCTTCATCAGCATGCTGGAAAAACCCAGCACCGCGCCGACCGGCAGGCCGTTATGCGTCAGGGGCGGAAGGGCGAAATACGCCCGGAAGATATAGCCCGATCCGTCAACCAGGAAGATTTCGTCTTTGTCAGCCATGAAAGGAATTTAGGCGAGCAGCGCGTAAAGCGCAACCGCCGCGGCGTTGGAAACATTCAAAGACGCAATGGGCGGTTTTGTCGGCAGCGTGACCAGCACGTCACAATGCTCCCGTATCAGGCGCCGGAGGCCGGGCCCTTCCGCGCCGAGGACGATCACAACCCGCTCATAACTATAGAGGTCACCGAAGGTTTTCGGCGAATGTTCGTCCAGCCCGATGACGGTGTAGTGATGTTCTTTCAGCTTATCCAGCGCGCGGGAGAGGTTGGTTTCATACGCCACCGGGATATGTTCCAGCGCGCCGCAGGCCGTCTTGGCGAGGATGCCCGTCATCTCCGGCGCATGGCGGGACTGCATCACCACGCCGTCTGCGCCGAACGCGCAGGCCGAGCGCAAAATCGCGCCGATATTGTGCGGGTCGGTCACCTGGTCCAACATCACGATGACGGATTTCGGCTTGTCCTCGGCCTTTATAATAATGTCGACGACCGATGTTTCGGCCAAAGGCTGGCAGGCGAGAGCGATCCCCTGATGCACCGTGCCGGGCGGGAAGGCTTTGTCTAGCTCTTCCTTGGTGACGATGGCTGGCGCCGGGCGCTTGGCCGCGGCTTTCGCATCGCCTTCGAATTCCTTCATCGCGCCTTCGGTGAGGTAGAGCGCATGGACGAAGCGGGCCGGGTTCTTCCAGGCCTCAAGCACGGCGTGAAACCCGAACAGGTCCGCCTTGATCTTTGGACCCTTTGGCTCTCTGGCTTCGCGCGGGGGGCGGTTTTCAAACCGGGCGTGTTCGTCCCGTTTTTCGGTGCGCTTTTCCGGGCGGCGGTCTTCGCGGCCGCGTACCGATGCCGGCACGTATTTCTTGTCCCTTTTTTCCTGCTCGTTTTTCCGGAAACTGCCGCGTTTTGAAGCTTTGCCGCCTGCGAATCCGCCGGATTTTTCACCGCGCGCATCACCCCGCCCGTCGCCGGAACGGTCGTTTCTGCGGCCAGCGCCGGGAGGCTTTTTGGAGGATTGAGGTCTTTTCGGGGGTTTCGCCATAAAAAGGTCATCGCACACTTGACATTGAGGGGCAAAACCTTTTTTTATGCAGCCTGCCAATTCATTCCGTGGAGGGATGGCCGAGTGGTTAATGGCAGCAGACTGTAAATCTGCCCGCGCGAGCGTACGCTGGTTCGAATCCAGCTCCCTCCACCATTACTTTTACAACCCGCCCGCAAGGGCGGGTTTTAGTTTGCGCAAAACCCCAATTCCCGCACGGTTTTCAAATTCGCATGCGTACTGTTAGAGCGCTGGTGCAGGCAAAATTCTCTCTCTTTTCTCGATTTCTCTCACGGCTTTGACCACTAAACTTGTTTTTAGTCATCAGAGGAAAGCCTTGATTTACCAGCGTTTCCGAAAACGCTGGTTTCACCCTTTCAAATGCATCGTCCAGATGATGTTTCAAAATTTTTGATTTAGTCCCGTCATTTTTCAGACGGTCTTTGTACCGGCGTGGAAGAGCAACCAAAATGGGAGTTTTTCCAGATGTACATATCAAGCCGGAACCCCTCCGACATGACCGCGCAGGAGCGTATGGATGAAATTGCCACCCTGTTGGCCAGGGCGGTGGTGCGTGGCAAAAATACCGAACTAAATCAACATATTGAGAGAAGTTTAGCTGGACTTCAGGGTGGTTCGAAGCATTCATGCGACGACCCGAAACAGTCGGGTCTGAGAACGAAGAAAAAGGCTCGCGCATGATGATTAACGTATTGAAAGAGTATGCCGCGCTGGAAGCGATGACGCCGAAGGAGCTGCTGGTGGAGTGGAAAAAATATTATGACCACCCGCCCAAGAACCGCACGAACAAGACCTACCTCGTCAACCAGATCATCTATCGCATCCAGGAGATGGCGTATGGCGGATTAACCAAGCGGACGATTGACCGTCTTGAATCCTTGGCCGAGGGCAAGATGGTCACCCAGCGCAAAACCGATCCCAGCCGCCTTGCAGTCGGCACACGCCTCGTGCGCGAGGTCAAGGGTGTCGAACATCACGTCATGGTGATGGATGACGGTTATGAATACCAAGGCATGAAATACAAATCATTGTCGGGCGTTGCCTTTGCCATCACAGGGACGCGCTGGAACGGGAATGTATTTTTCGGCCTGACCAACGATGCAGAGAAGCGCCCTTATAATAAGTCGAACAAGGCGGTGGGCGCATGAGCGAAAAGAAAATCCTGCGCTGCGCAATTTACACCCGCAAATCCACCGAGGAAGGCCTCGACATGGATTACAACACGCTGGATGCCCAGCGCGAGGCTGGAGAGAAATACATCGAGGCCATGCGCGGCGAAGGCTGGCGCATCATCCCTGAACTTTATGATGACGGCGGTTATTCGGGCGGCAATATGGATCGCCCCGCGCTGAAACGCCTGATGGAGGATATCAAGGGTGGGCGCATTGATATCGTGGTCGTTTATAAAGTCGACCGCCTGTCGCGCTCCCTGGCCGACTTTGCCAAGCTGGTCGAGATTTTTGATGCGCACGATACCAGTTTCGTATCCGTCACCCAGCATTTCAACACCAAGGATTCCATGGGGCGGCTGACGCTCAACATTCTGCTCAGTTTTGCGCAGTTTGAGCGCGAGGTCACAGGCGAACGCATCCGCGACAAGTTTGCAGCTTCCAAAAAGAAAGGCATGTGGATGGGCGGCCCGCCGCCGCTGGGTTACGATGTGGCTGATCGCAAGCTGGTTATCAACGCCACGGAAGCCAAGCTGGTGTGCCATATCTTTAAACGCTTTATCGCGCTGGGGTCGGTTTCCTTGCTGGTAGCGGAGCTGAACAAAGATGGATACACCACGAAATCCTATATCAGCCGTACCAAGAAAAAGGTCGGTGGACGGTGTTTTACCATCAACCCGCTCATGTCCATGCTCAAGAACCGGCTTTACGTTGGAGATGTACATCACAAGGGGCAATATTATCCAGGGCAGCATACAGCTCTGATTTCATCGGATGTTTTTGAGCAGGCTCAGGGTGTTTTTAAAGAAAATATGTATGAAAGACGCAAGCGTACCTGGACGGTAAAATCCAAGGCCTTACTCAAAGGCATCATCTGCTGCGGTAGTTGCGGTGGCGCGATGTCGCCCACCCACACGCGCAAGAAAAACAAGCATTACCATTATTATGTGGCTAATTCCTACCGCAAGCAGATGTGCGACGATTGCCCCGTGAACCGCATCCCCGCAGGGGAAATTGAGGCCATTATCGTGAGCCAGATGAAGGCGATTTTTACTTCGCCGCAGATGCTGGTCGAGATCTGGCGCAAAATCCGCGCTGGTAACGAAAACTATAGTGAGGCCGATCTCCATGACAGTTTGCGACGGCTCGGCTCGATGTGGGATTCCCTGTTTCCCGCAGAACAAAAACGCATTACGCACCTGTTGATCGACCGCGTGGTCGTCCGCGCGAACGGCATTGATGTCGAATACCGCGCCAACGGCCTCGACCATGTCGTGATGCAGCTCCAGCAAAATATTAGCGAAAACACCAATGAAAGGAAGGCCGCATGAATTTTCAGGTTGATACCCAGGAACGCAAGATCATCGTCCATGTGCCAGTAAATTTCCGGCAATGGGGCGGCAAGAAAGTGCTGGTCGGCCCCAAGGGGCAGGACTTGCGCACGTTGGACATGGAAACGCGCAAGGATGAGAAATTGCTCAAGGCGCTGGGGCGGGCGTATAAATGGCAAAAGCAAATCGCGCTGGGCAAATACCAGAACGCGCGTGAAATTGAGGAAGCCGAGAAAATTAATCACTCCTACGTCCAGCGCGTCATGCGCATGATGATGCTGTCCCCGCGCATTATTGAAGCCATTTTGGACGGCGAACAGCCCGAAGGCTTTGCCCTTACGGATATTGATAAGACATTCTCACCCGTATGGGACGAACAGGCCGAAAAATTCGGATTTACTTTCCGTCACTGATGGGGTCGTACTTTGTTCCATCCGATTTTACCAGAACGCATACCAATATATGCTATGCACGGCATTTCCTGAAGAAATTAACAAATCACAATGTTCCCTCTTGCACTGTTCATTTAGCGCCATAGGCTTGCGGTTGCCGCTAAATAATGAGCCAGAATCATCGGTCACGCACCGATGCTAACCGCCTCAAGAAACGGAAGATGTGACGTTGTATATGAATGACTATGCAGTAGTTTTCTTTGTCTTAACTTCGGACTCTTGGCGGTACGATGAATGATTGCTGGCGAGCAATTCTGTAGAAAACGCAGATGGTTCTGAGTCACTAAATACGAATACCACCCATCATTTTTCCTTTCCTGGGGCTAACCGAGGAAAAGGAAAATGTCCAAGAACAGCTACAGCGGCGTAGATTCCTACGCCGCTTTTTTTGTCGCTTATAAAGCAAAAACCCTCACACGCATGCCGATGTTTTCTGCAGATGACTTCGAAGATTTGCAGCAAGAATTGATGATTGCTTATCTTCATGCATGGCCGAGCTTCGATCCCAGCAAAGGTGATCGGCGCAGCTTTATCAAGGCCGCCGTCAACAATGCTGCCCGCAACCTCGTCGTGGCTGCAGAGGCGCAAAAGCGCTGGACGGGTATCACGTTGGCATCGCTGGCAACGGCCATTTCAGATCAGGATGATAGCCCAACCCTGGCGGACGCCATTTCCAATGAGGATGGTCTGTGGGACAGCGTTTATCTCGGTTATGACCAGCTTAGCATAGATCTGCGCCATGACCTGGATCGTGCGATATCCCAGCTCCCTCCTGATTTGGCCAGAATATGTCTTTTATTGAAGACGCGGACGATTACCGAAATTGCTGCCGAGACGGGCATTCCCCGTACCACCATTCAGGATGCCGTCAAAAAACTTAGGAAAATCATGGGGAAAGCGGGTCTGCGAATTTATTTATCGTGATTGTCATTTTTTTCCGTCGTTTCGGACGCGGTCTCTGTACCGGCCAAGGAGAACACAACCCTTGGAAGGAGAAAAACATGTCCGAAGCCAATCACAATGCCATTTTTAAATGGGTACAGCACACGCCTCTCGGCCAGCTTAAGGCTCTCACAGATGAGCGCCTGCAGGAAATCCGCGAAACGCTGGCCAAGGAAGTCCGCGAGATCGGTCGCGCCCAGCAATGGATTGACGGCGTAATCAAGCTGAAAGCCATCGAGCGCGATAAAGCATCGGCGACGGAAGCGTAATGCGGTGACGTTGGATAACGCTACACCGTCAAAAGTCGTGCCTCTGAAGCCGCCAACGGCTTCGGAACTGCGTTCGCGCCTGCTTGGCTCATTGCCATCCATTTTGCATTACCTGTTGCCCTCTGGCGTTCTGCGCGGTGGGAAATTCATGGTCGGCAATGTCCAGGGCGATAAAGGCGACAGCCTTGTTGTCGAGATGAACGGCGCAAAAGCTGGACTGTGGCATGATTTTGCCACGGGCGCTGGGGGCGATATTCTTGATCTCTGGGCGGTTGTCAAAGGTTTCGACCGTCAGACGCAATTCCTTGCATTGCTGCAGGATATTCAAACCCATCTTGGCGCTGGAATTGATACACGGCCTTATAAGCCTTCATCGCCAGAACCACAGGCGCAAAGTAGAAAGCTCGGAAAACCGACTGCCAAATGGGATTATACCGATGCGCACGGCAATATCATCGCTAGTGTGTATCGGTATGATTCCGATGGTCGCAAAGAATTCAGGCCATGGGATGCCGTGCGCGGGGTCATGCGTGCGCCGGACATTCGCCCTCTCTATAATCAGGTCGGATTGAAAGACGCTACGCTGGTGGTGTTGACCGAGGGCGAGAAATGCGCCCAGGCTTTGATTTCCGTGGGCATTTGCGCGACCACGGCTATGAATGGTGCAAAAGCGCCTGTCAATAAAACGGACTGGTCTCCGCTCCAGGGTAAGCACGTTATCATCTGGCCAGATCATGATGAGCCAGGGCTGGAATATGCACGCCGTGCAGCCAGCGCCGCTGCCCGCGCTGGTGCGGTGCAGGTTGAAGTTCTGAAAATCCCACCTGAAAAGCCACCCAAATGGGATGCGGCAGATGCTGTTGCCGAAGGTCTGCATGTCCATGACATCATCCGCAAATGGGAACGGGTGGCGGTCAAAGACCCTCCACCAACGCAAGGCAGCCTTGCCATGTACAGCATTGGGCAGCTGCAAGCTGATAAACGGCCAATACCAGATGATTTAATCTCTCCACGCGTCCTCACGCCTGGCGGAACGCTGGTGTTCGGTGGTGCGCCCAAGGTCGGCAAGAGCGATTTTATCATATCGCTTTTGACACACATGGCGGCGGGCGTGCCGTTTATCGGACTTTCCGCGCCCCGTCCTCTCCGCGTGTTCTATCTGCAGGCCGAGATTCAATACGACTATCTGAGGGAGCGCATCCACAGAATTCATATCGTGCATGAACATCTGGATCAGCTGGAGCGTAATTTCGTTATTACGCCGCAGATCAGCATGACGTTGGATGACGATGGTATCGAGCGTATCGCACAGGCTGTCGCAGAACGATTTGGCAAAACGCCGCCGGACATCATTGCCATCGATCCCTTGCGTAATGTTTTTGATGGTGGCGGCATCGGCGGCGAAAATGACAATGACGCGATGATGTTTTTCATGTCGCGGCGCGTGGAAAAGTTAAGGCAGAAAATCAACCCTAACGCTGGCGTTATCATTGCCCACCACACGAAAAAAATCCTCAAGCGGCAAGTCGAGGAAGACCCGTTCCAGTCCTTCAGCGGCGCTGGTGCGCTCAGATCATATTATACGTCTGGCATATTGCTGCATCGACCGGATGAAAGCCGCCCAGAGCGCACACTGCTATTTGAATTGCGCAACGGTAAAGAAATCAAACCAAAAACAATCATGCGCGGTGAGCGTGGATGGCAGGTCGCTTTAGAAAAAGCCGTCTCGCAAACTGTTATTGAGCGATCCGAACCCATCATCCGTATTTTACTGGATGAAGCTGCACAAGGGCGCGTTTATACCGCGAGACAGTTTTCCGATGCGTTTTCCAATCACGAGGCGCTGGGCGGCAGCCGTGCCATCCGCAGCAAAATGCAAGCGTTGGCGGATGCTGGAATTATCAAATTTTTCAAGAACGGTGATGCCTATGGCTTCCCTCTGCCGCAACGCACGCATCAGGGCTACCTGTGGGCTGACGGCATGCACCTGTCAAACGGCACGAGCATAGCAGCCACTCACCAAAAACACGCAGAGACGGGCAACATTGTGCCGGTGTCTGCTTCGACAGATGGGTGGGAATCATGATGGCAAAATTTCCTTCCCACTGCCCACTCACTGCCCACTGGTTACCCACTGAAACAGGCAAAAAGCGGCAGAAAATAAGGCTTTTCGCCTCAATCCGCAGTGGGAACTTGCCCACTGAATTTGCCCACTGCCCACTGAAAAAATGCATTTCAGAACAGCGATTTAGCGTCAGTGGGCAGTGGGAAGGCATCCCCTTACTCCTACGGAGTAACGCTGACGCTGCCCCTGCAGGGCGCAGCGATCAGCTCCGTGTTTTTCAACCCCCAACGAAAGGACAATCTGCATGAACGATGAAAAATATCTCAACCCAGGTGAAAGCTACGTCGAAGAAAGGCTGCAATCAGCTGCCCGAACTCTGCGCCGTCTCCCGAATATCAAAGTCCAGGGCTATTTCAGCACTTGGCCTGCCATCATCCGCGAACCGATGGAAATTTTGCAGATGGAGCCGGAACCGATGCGTATTCGCCCCACAGCGGAAGACATCAGCGAAATGGAGGAGGTTTTGTTTGTCTGGCTGAAATGGCTGGAGCCGGAAGAACGCCGCCTTGTGTGGCTGCGTGCCGAGCGCGTGCGCTGGAAACTGATTTGCGGGCGCTTCGGCGTAGGACGCACCAAGGCGTGGGAAATGTACCGCCGTGCACTGGCCTGTATCGCCGCAAAACTGCGATGATTTCAATGATTATCAAATGATCGTTCATGGCAAAAAAAAGCAATCATTTCTGGGTCTTATTCGCTTGATAAGCGCCGCGAATGAAGCGTTCATGTGATTGTAACAAAGGAGAAAAACCATGAAAAACATTGAGATTTTGAAGACCGAAAACAAAGATTGGGGCTTTTGGGGAACCAGCGACCGCAACGGCTACGACGCGGAGTTGACCTGGAACGCCGCCAGCAGATTTTTGATGACCGAGTTTGAATTGAGCGCCGAGCAAGCCCGCGATGTGTTGGACTCACGCTTTGGCCGACACCTCGCTGACGACCTGAGCTTCATTGAAAATGGCAAAGGCGAATCCAAAGGGCCGATCAGCACAGCGGCAGTCAACAAGCACCTGACATTGCGGGTGGCCGACCGAGGCTGGCGCGATTGTTTTGAAAATGCCATCCGCGATGTCACGGGGAAAACCTTCCCGCGCAAAGCACCGAAGAGTAAAGATGAAGTTTTTACGCTGATTGCCCAGCAGCACCTTGGCATTGAAACGCTGGTCGAACGCAAATCGGACAGCCTCGACTTCCACGATGTCGCGGTTTGGAGCGTCAAGGACGCGCTGGAAGCTGCATTTGAAGCTGGCCGCAAGGCACGGAAATAAGGGAGGTCGCCATGAACAAAACCAACACCCACACATACAACGAAACCAGCGAGAAAATCGTATCCATCTTATCGCAGCTGTCAGAGCATTTTTACGCGCCTCTGCGCTTTGGCACGGGAGAAGAAAGAAAGCCGATTACACAAGCCGACCTTAAGAAAGTCGAGAACGCCTATGAAAAATTGAACAATCTTGCCAGAAGCTGCGGGCTTGATGTCGACAATATCCACGAAACTTTCCTCGGCATGGTAAACGCCAGCTACAAAGAATTGGTTGAGGTTTTTGGCCAGCCCAAAGCGGGCGATGGATATAAAACCGAAGCTGAATGGCAGGTCGAGCTAATCCCTGGTCATTTTGCCACCATTTACAATTACAAAAACAGCCGATCCTACGACAGCAAAAACCCTACCATCAAACGGGTGCGGGAATGGAGCATGAACGGCACGGACTCCGATGCCATTGAATGGGTCAAAGGCATGCTTGGACAAGATACGAAATAAGGAAGATACCATGAACGACACCCTCCGCGTCATTTACGCCCGCAAGCCAGCTGACTGGCACGAAATTGAATCCTGCAGCCGTTACGGAAGTGGCACGGCATACAAAACCGAGATTATTGAAACGCGGGAAATGACCACCACCGAATATGACGAATTTATCGCTGCGCCGTTAAAATCCCGCGACTGGCTGGATGGCAAGGGAGGCTGGAAAAACAATGACACGCGCCTTGCCATTGCCGTTACATCCCCAGGGCGGGAAACGCTGTATGTCGATCCGTCAGGCTCGAATTATGGCCGTTATGTCGGGCGACGTGTGGCTGATCCCACGTTGGTGAAATTTCCTGGAGTTCGGGTGCGGCTGGTTGGGCAGGATGGCAATGCTTTCAATGTCCTTGGTCTTTGCAAACGTGCCGCCTATCGCGCTGGTGTATCAGATCTGGATATCGCGGCGTTTCTCGATGAGGCGACCGAGGGTGATTACAACCACTTGCTGGCCACATGCCAGCGTTGGTTCGATTGTTATTAATTTGCCACACAGAGCATTGAATTTAACAATTTTATCTTGCATCAATGGATATTATTATATACATTATTAACAGGTTTTGTATAAAATAAAGACCATTGGAGATAAAAATGCCAAGGAAAACAGCCCCTTTGCCCCCCACGTTGGAGGATATCCTCAAAACGGTGGGAGAGAATATCAAGCTAGCGCGACTGCGCCGTAAAATTACGACCACGATGCTAGCTGAACGGGCTGGCATGGGGCGTGTAACCTTGCGCAAGGTTGAAAATGGCGACAGTGGCGTGACGCTGGGTGCGTATGCCAGCGTCCTCTTTTGCCTTGGTTTGGAAAAAGATTTGTTGCTGATTGGTCAGGATGATCCCCTTGGTCGCAAACTGCAAGATGCTGACCTGACACATACCAAGGAACGCGTAGCGAAACGGAAAAAATTATGAGTACCAAGCGCCAAACACAAAAGTCCATTCAGGTCTGCGCCCATTGGCAAGGTATGACGAAGCCTGTGGTCATGGGAACGCTCTATGCTTCGCCTTCACGCGGCAAGGAAATCTTTTCCTTCGAATACGATCCTGCTTGGCTGAAATCCTCCCATTCCCTTGTTCTTGATCCGAGCCTTGGCCTGTTTAGCGGCCCGCAATACGCACGGGACGGTCACGATAATTTTGGCTTGTTTCTTGATTCCTCCCCTGATCGCTGGGGACGTGTTTTGATGCAACGGCGCGAAGCACAGCAAGCCAAGGCCGAAGAACGTGATGTGCGCACGTTGATGGAATCTGATTATCTGCTCGGCGTTTATGACGGCCATCGCATGGGTGCATTGCGCTTCCGCCTAGCCGAAGACGGGCCATTTCTCGACAATCAGGCCGACATGGCTGCTCCGCCATGGACGAAGCTCCGCGATTTGGAATATGCCAGCTTGCAGTTGGAACGCCAGGATGCGGAAAACGACAAAGATTATATGAACTGGCTGAAAATGCTGATCGCGCCAGGTGGTTCTCTTGGCGGCGCACGCCCGAAAGCCAGTGTGTTGGATGAACATGGCCACCCCTGGATTGCTAAATTCCCCAGCCGCCGTGATGAAATTAATATCGGCAGGTGGGAATATCTGGTTTATCAGCTGGCACAAGCGGCAGGCATTGAAACCGTGCAATCGGATATACGCAATTTCTCAGGTGAGTATGACACATTCCTGAGCAAACGTTTCGACCGGACAGAAAGTGGCGAGCGCGTACATTTTGCCTCGGCCATGACGTTGCTGGGCAAGCAGGATGGTGATGGCGCGGACACCGGTGTCAGCTATCTTGATCTAGCTGAATTCCTGATGCGGAATGGCGCACAGGCCAATAGAGATCTTGAACAGCTTTGGCGGCGCATTGTCTTTTATATCTGCGTCTCCAACACCGACGATCACTTGCGTAATCACGGCTTCTTATTGCGCGATGGCGGCTGGGTACTATCTCCTGCCTATGATATCAACCCTGTCGTCACGGGTGGTGGATTGGCGCTCAATATATCCAAAGAGGATAACAGCCAAAGTCTTGACCTTGCCCGCAGCGTTGCTCCTGTATTCCGCATAAATGAAGGACGGGCCGATGAGATTATTGGTGAAGTCGTCGGCGCAGTACGCAATTGGGAAGAGCTGGCCAAAAAACTCAAGCTATCGTCGCGTGAGATTGGTCAAATGAAGAATGCATTCCATGTGGGCGAAGAAGGCTAGGCAATGAAAAAGACAAAAATAATTGGAAGTCTTATTTTAACAGTCCTGCTGTTAATGCTTCAAGTCCCTTTGGATAGTGCCTTATCTAATCTTGGGTCATACATGTCCGCTTTTGGAATAAATTTAGATTGGCTTATTCTACACCAATCTATGATTAAAGTTATTATCAGCATTATCGCTTTGGGGGCATTAATAGTTATCCTATTTGATAAAGAGAAAAATCAAGAACGTCCTGAAACCACCATTAACCAATCCCAAAAAGTCTTTTTTGGAAATAACAATACACAAAATCTAAACATTGGGATTGAGCAAAGGAAGGTGACAAAAGAGCTTGTCGGGCAAATGACTCTCCTGAAGAAAATAGAAAAAAAGAAATTCAGGATTGTCTGCATTGCAAATGATCCTGAAGCCTTCAATTTCTCTTCTGAAGTTAAGGAGCTTTTTATCAATCATGGGTTTGAATACGAAGGCATGGTTAGCAGCACAGGCCTTGTCGGCGGCGATGGTCGGATTGTTATCCAAAGCTATGATGACGGCATTGATATTCTAGTTGGCATGAACACAAAGACAGCAACACCACTACGAGATATGGGCGGTCTAATGACCGGCCTTGGAAAGATATAAAATGTCCGAACATAATTGTTACGGACAACGCGAACATTTTTTGCCATTCTAATCACTATCATCGCGACCATTGACATCAAAGCCACGCATCCCCGCGTGGTTTTTTGCATATGAGGCGCGGTGGAAAAGGCAAAAAGGTACTTCCGGCGATTGGCCCCTATGCGGCGGGCTAAGGCGCAGGACTTTTTTAGTCACAAACTTTTTTTCTGGGTGCGCACTCTGCGCACCTGATCCCGAAAACAGCAGGAAATAAAGGCTTCCAAAGGTGCGCACCCACAAGTGCGCACCCGCCTTTTTATGCCTGCGCACCCAAGAAGGAGCTAATCGTGTCAACCGATGTTCAACTCAATGTCGAATACCTGCCTGTCGATCATCTGATCCCTTATGTACGCAATGCCCGCACTCACTCGGACGAACAGGTGGCGCAGATCGCGGGATCGATGACGGAGTTTGGTTTCGTCAACCCGATCCTGATCGGCGATGACGGCGGTATTATTGCCGGACATGGTCGTTTGATGGCGGCGCGGATGCTGGGTATCAAGGAAGTCCCCACCATTCGCCTCGCTCACTTGAACGAGGTACAGCGTAAAGCCCTAATCATCGCCGACAACAAGATCGCAGAAAACGCTGGTTGGAACGATGAATTGCTGCGGCAGGAGCTGCAGGCTCTGGATGAGGAAGATTTCGACCTCGGCCTGCTGGGCTTTGACGAGGACGAGCTGAATGCTTTCCTTGACGGAGATGCCGAGGGCGAAGGCCTGACGGATGATAACGCCGCGCCGGAAGCGCCGGAAAATCCGGTCAGCGTTTTGGGCGATCTTTGGCTGTGCGGGGATCACAAAATCCTGTGTGGGGATTCCACGCTGATCGACAGCTACCAGACCCTGCTGGGCGAAGAGCTGGCCGACATGGTTTTCACCGATCCGCCGTATAACGTCAATTATGCGAACTCGGCCAAGGACAAGCTGCGTGGCAAATCCCGCCCGATCCAGAATGATAATCTGGGCGAGGATTTCGGGGCGTTCCTGTATGACGTTTGCACCAATCTGATGATGGTTTGCAAAGGCGCAATGTATATTTGCATGTCGTCTTCGGAACTGCACACGCTCCACGGCGCGTTTTCGGATGCTGGAGGCAAATGGTCGACCTTCATCATCTGGGCAAAAAACACCTTCACGCTGGGCCGTGCCGATTATCAACGTCAGTACGAGCCGATCCTGTATGGCTGGAAAAACGGCCATGAACATTTCTGGTGCGGTGCGCGAGATCAGAGTGATGTCTGGTTCGTGAACAAGCCCGTAAAAAACGATCTGCATCCGACCATGAAGCCGGTGGAGCTGGTGGAACGCGCCCTGCATAATTCCAGCAAGACCAAGGATATCGTGCTGGACGCGTTCGGTGGTTCAGGTAGCACCATGATTGCTTGCGAAAAAACGGGACGCCGCGCCCGCTTGATCGAGCTTGAACCGAAATACGCCGATGTCATTGTCAAACGCTGGCAGGAATTTACGGGCAAGAAAGCAACCCTGGCCGCGACCGGCCAGGGTTTCGAGGAGTTGGAGAAAGAGCGTTTACGCTGAGGTTTCTTCGGCCTTGGCGGGTGCTTCCCCGATGCGATAGCGGCGCTCGTCATTGATGCGTTCGCTGGTGACGTTCTTTCCTGCCTTTTTTTGCATGGAGAGGAAGCCGCGCACCGTGTGACTCTGCCATTCGCTGATTTTGACCATCTCTTCGATGGTTGCGCCTTCGGGGCGCTGCATCAAAGCGAAGATTTTGTCTTTCTTGCTGCTCTTGGGTTCGGTAACGGCCTGCGTGGCCTCTGGTTTGGGTTTTACTACCTTGGCAGGCATGCTGCGCGGCTTCGGCGCAGGCTTCTTCGTTGCCTGTTTCTTGGGGGCGGTTTTCTTTTTTGCAGTGGCCATGATGATGCTCCTTTGTTTGGGGTTGCATCGTCATGAACGCTTCAATTTTGAACGAAGTAAAGTTGAATAGATCAAGAAAAGTGAGGGTTTATGGGGGTTTCCATCCGCGCTTATGCCCGCCATCGGGGCGTGGCTGAAAACGCCGTGCGCAAAGCAATAAAAGCAGGCCGTATCACGCCCGACAGCAATGGAAAGATTGACGTAGTGCAGGCCGATGCCGCGTGGGATGCCAACACCGACCATACAAAGCGGCATGATCCGGCAGGATTCAGGGACATTGACCCCGAAGAGGCCATGAATTCCGTCAAACAGACGCTGGCGGAAAATGGTCGTCCTGCTGGCAGCATGAACACGTTCACGCAAGCCCGCACGGCGCATGAAATCGCCAAAGCTCATCTCGCGCGGCAACGACTGCAGGAGAAAAAAGGACAGTTAATCAACAAAGATATGGTGAAAGCGCAGGTGTTTCGCCTGGGGCGGCAATTCAGGGACGCATGGGGCAACTGGCCAGCACGCGTGTCCGCGCAAATGGCCGCCGAGCTGCAGGTGGACGAGCATGTCTTGCACATGACCCTGGAACGCTATGTGCGGGAGCATCTGAATGAACTTGGGGATGCCAAACTCGACATCGAATGAAGGAGGATATGACAGTCTAGAAATCGAAAATATCTGGCAGCAGGCCGTCAAACCCGATCCGTACCTTCTGGTATCGGAATGGTCTGATCAATATCGCCTCCTTTCTCCGAAATCCGCCGCAGAGCCTGGCCGCTGGCGCACCGCCCGCACGCCCTATCTGCGCGAGATCATGGATCACCTTGCGCCGTCCTCTCCGGTGCAGCGCATTGTATTCATGAAGGGATCGCAAGTCGGCGGGACGGAATGCGGTAATAACTGGATCGGTTACGTCATCCATGCGGCACCTGGGCCGATGATGGCGGTAGCGCCAACGGTGGAGCTGGCCAAGCGTCACTCCAAACAGCGTATCGATCCTCTGCTGAATGATGTGCCGGAATTGCGTGAGAAAGTCCGCCCTGCGCGGGAACGCGATAGCGGAAACACCATTCTCAGCAAGGATTTTCTAGGCGGCTTGCTCATCATGACCGGCGCAAATTCCGCTGTTGGTCTGCGTTCGATGCCTGCCCGATACCTGTTTATGGATGAGATTGATGCGTACCCAGGGGACGTTGATGGCGAGGGCGATCCGATCCTGTTGGCAGAGCGCCGGTCGGCAACCTTTAAACGCCGCAGAAAGATATTCATGGTCAGCACACCCACCGTTAAGGGGCTTTCCCGCGTTCAACGTGAATTCGAGAAAAGCGATCAACGGTTCTTCCATGTGCCTTGCCCTGAATGCGACCACTTCCAGCCGTTGCGGTTTACCCAACTGCGCTGGCCGGAAAATGAGCCGCAAAAGGCCGAATATGTTTGCGAGAGCTGCGGTTGCCTGATTGCCGAACACCACAAGACAGCGATGCTGGCAAAAGGTGAATGGCGGGCAACTTCGGACAGCATGGACGGCACGGTCGGTTACCACTTGTCGTCCCTCTACAGTCCGATTGGCTGGTTTTCGTGGGGCGATGCCGCCGCCATGTTCGAAGATGCCAAGCGCAACCCTGATCTGATGAAGGGTTTCGTGAATACAGTGCTGGGAGAGCCTTACGAGGAATCTTCCGATGCGCCGGAATGGCAGCGTCTCTACGAACGTCGACAAACCTATGTGCAGGGTGTCGTCCCGATGGGCGGCCTGTTCCTGACGGCGGGCGTGGATGTGCAAAAGGATCGCATCGAATGCGAGATAGTTGCATGGGGGCGTAACAAGGAAAACTGGTCGGTAGATTACGTCATCCTTGATGGGGACACCGCGCGACCGGAGATCTGGAAGCGTCTGGACACGGAAGTGCTGCAGCGAGATTGGCCGCACGCCACGGGTCATACCATGCCTATTCGGGTGATGGCGGTGGACAGCGGTTACGCCACGCAGGATGTTTACAGCTTCGTGCGTAACCATCCCCAGGCCGTCTGGGGTGGTAACGGCGCACGCGCCAGCCAACCGCGCACGGTCGTGGCCGTCAAAGGCCGCGATCCCGAAACGGCGCTGATCCTGAGCGTATCCAAGGCCGATACGGGTGGAAAACGTCGCGGTTTACGGGTCTGGAACGTCTCCGGCCCTGTGGCAAAGATGGAGCTTTACCGTTGGCTGAAGCTGGAATGGCCGACCGACCGTGAACTTGCGGACGGTGCGGTGTTCCCACCTGGCAGTTGCCACTTCCCGCAATATGGCGAGGAGTATTTCAAACAGCTGACGGCAGAGCGCCGCGTCATTCGCGTTGTGAAGGGCTTTCCGCAGGCGACTTGGGAGAAAGATCCCAGCCGCAATAACGAAGCCCTGGACTGCCGCGTGTACGCCCGTGCCGCCGCTACCATTTATGGTATCGACCGCATGAGTGAATTCAAATGGCGCAGTCTTGAAGAAACGCTGGGTGTGGAAGCCGTGATTCCGACACGCGGGGTGGAAATCCCTGTGACGGAGGAAACCAAGGCCACGCCGCCGAAACCTGAAACCAAGAAACGGGTCACCGTCCCACAGCGTAAAGCCGTGCGGGCGAATGATCCTTATTTGTGAGGAAACCATGACAGAAACCCTGCTCGAACTTGAAACCCGACTGGTACAGGCCAAGGAGGCGCGGCATCGCCTCCTGACCGGTACGCAGGAAGTAACAGTCAGCCTGCATGGCTATGGCAGCACGACCTACACCGCTGCCAATGTCGAGGGATTGGAAAAATACATTCACGAACTCAAAACAGAAATCGCCAAACGCAGCGGCACAGCCCGCCGTGGAATCATTCGGACAAGTTTCTAAGGAAAACCAATGGTGCAGTTACTGGATTCAACAGGCCAGCCGATCAAGGCTGCGTCCCGCATGCGCGTGAGCGGCGATACGGCCCACCGTGCCGCCTCCATGCGTGCGCGGGAGCTGGCCAGCTGGATGCCGTTGCTGGGATCGGCGGATAGCGATCTTCTGTCGGAATTGCCCACGTTGGTGTCACGGTCGCGGGATTTGACCCGCAACCACGGTGTGGCCGCTGGTGCGATCCAGACGCTGGTCGACAACGTCATCGGCACAGGCCTGCGCTTGGCCGCCATTCCTGATTATCGCGCCTTGGGTAAAACCAAGGAATGGGCAGATGATTGGGCGCGGCAGGTCGAAACCGAATGGCGTGCCTGGGCGGACAGCACGGAATGTGATGTGGCCAACGCACTGACGTTTTCAGGCATGACCGCGCTGGTGTTCCGCTCCAGTATCGTCAATGGCGAGGCTCTGGCTTTGCCGTTATGGCTGGAACAGCGCGGGACACGGTTTGCAACGACCATTCAACTAGTCGAAGCCGACCGTCTGTGCAACCCCGCTGGCAAACAGGATGGCAAAACCCTGCGTTCCGGTATCGAAATCGACACCTATGGGGCTGCCGTTGCCTATCACATCCGCAAAAACCATCCAGGCGATGCCTATATTGGCTACGGGATGGATATACAAGATTGGGAGCGTGTTCCCGCCCGCACCGCCTTTGGTCGCCAGCGCGTCCTGCATATTCACGACAAGGAACGCACAGGCCAGCACCGTGGTAATCCTGCATCAAATCGTCCATGGCGATAATCAGAGCGTTGTGCCGACCGATGGTGGCAACGTCAAAACTGTCGCCAAGGCCATCAAAGACATTGAAGACACGATCCAGGAAGGCTTGAGCGATCTCGGTGCGGCTGGGCAACAGCTCGCCGATGCCGTTGCCGATGCGGAAGAATTCCGCGATCAAGCTGAACAGCACGCGCAGAATGCGGAAACGCTGGCCAATGCCCTCAATTTGCCAACCGACCTGACCGGAAAAGCCGGAATGCTGCTGGCCGTCAAAGAGGATGAAACCGGCTATGAGCCGATTGAATCCAAGGGTGTATTTTACGGCCTGCGCAAAGACGGTGCGAAACTGCTGGCCGAAAGCGGCAACGGTACGTTCATCGCCAAGGATTACCCCGTGTGGTTTATCACGCTGCCTGGCGTGGATTTTTCAATCGGCCAGAATGGCCACTTGCATATCAACATCTAATCAAAGGAGAACAACATGGCCGTTATCGACCTTGGCAATATTCGCATCAATTGGCGCGGGGCTTACAATGCCGCCGCCGAATATGTGCGCGATGATGCCGTTTCTTATCATGGCTCCAGCTTCATTGCCTTGCGTGATGTCACGGGCGTCACGCCGGTGGTAGGCGCGGATTGGGATTTATTGGCCGCTGGTACGGATCAACTCCTGCAGGAAGGCGACATCCTGATCCATGACGGCAATGCGCCCGTACGGTTGGCACGCGGGACGGATGCGCAAATTTTGCAGCTGATCAATGGGCGTCCTGCATGGCGGACACAAGCGGTCGATCCGTCCCGCCGCGTGGCAAAGTTATCCAAGGTGAACGGCATGGGCGGCTCTGGTGTGCGTGCGTATTTGATGACAGATGGCACAATCAAGGCCTGCGGCATGGGAACGAACAATGCAAACGGCGATCCGACAGGCTCTCATGTTTATGTGCCATCGCGGCTTACGCCTTTAGACTGCGACAAGCGGTTCGTGGAGGTGGTTTCGGGCGGTATGCAGCATTACGCGCTGGCGGCAAATGGCGAGGTCTGGTCGTGGGGCTATAACAATTATGGTCAGCTCGGCCATGGTGATACGGCCAACCGCGCAGCGCCAACACGGATTGAATATTTTGTGACAAACAATATTCAAATTGCTCAGATCGTTCCCAGCCGCACCAATTATTACGATCA
>JBDHTU010000007.1:0-27456 GCA_039808805.1 Micavibrio sp. | reverse complement strand
TGTGCGGACGGGATAACTGCTGAAAGCATCTAAGCAGGAAGCCTCCTTCAAAACTAGGACTCCCTATCAGAGCCGTTATAGACCATGACGTTGATAGGACAGATGTGGAAGTGGCGTAAGTCATGAAGCTAACTGTTACTAATTGCTCGATCGGCTTGAATTTAAATCATTCCAGTTCACTGGTTTGATATACGCGCGCGCAGTATTAAATCTGCACAACAACGTTGTGCATCCTGATGAAAATCAGGATCCATACTGACCAGCGTTTGAGTTGGTAGTTTGTTTTTACCTTTTTCGTGAATTTGAATGACTTGGTGTTTCTAGCAAGAGTGCAACACCCCATCCCATTCCGAACTGGACCGTGAAAAACCTTAGCGCCGATGGTACTTCGTCTTAAGACGTGGGAGAGTAGGTCAATGCCAAGTCTTTCAAGTTCATGGAAAAGAACCTCATAACCTATGCACGATGTACAAGATTGCAAAACAGCCCGCCGTAAGGCGGGTTTTTTGTTGTCTTGCGCGCTTGGAACTCCGCTGCTGCCTGTCCGTTTGCGAAGGGCATACCCATAAGGAGACCAAAGATGAGCAATCTCGAAACCCAGGCCATGAACGACGCCATGTCCAACAAGAACATGATGGACGATCCGAACTGGACGGCCATTGAGCGCCAGAAGTATCAGGCCGCCTACACCGCCGCGAAGAATAAGACGGACAATAAGTAACAACCAGGCTTTCAAGTATTCGCCGCCTGCGGTCCGCCGTGGGTGTGCGCAACAGGCGCCGCCGTTCCGAGGGAAAAAGAACGGCGGCTTGCTTGCGTTTATTTTCATAATCTAAAAAGTCGCGCTTTGCTGTTTGCCTGCCCTTGAATTCGGCGCTACCATAGTGAGGCCATTACTTAAGATGTTCTTTATCCTACTATCCCGCCTTTTTCTTTCCTTTCACTTTGATTTTCATGAAGCAGATATTTTCCATTCTGTTTGTATCGACGTTTCTGTCATGCAGCCTGCCCGCCTATGCGGATGAGGCGTTGCAGCCACGTGCGGAAACCAACTTCCGTTATGGCAGCGAACGTTCGATTCTGCTCAACGAAATATGGATTCCGTTGCAACAGGATGAGGACAGCGTTCTTTACGGCGATCTGCGCCTGATGGGCGACGACCAGGACAACAATGAAGGCAATGCGGGAATCGGTTACCGCCGGGCGTTTGACCTCGGCGGGCTGGGCAAGGGCGTTGCCGGTGTTCACGGCTGGCTCGACCGGCGCATCACCGAGAATGACAGCAAGTTCAACCAGGCGACGATCGGCGCAGAATGGCTGGGCGCATGGGTCGATCTTCGATTGAACGGGTATTTCAGCCTGTCGAACGAGCGTACGGTGGGCGAATCCGGGCCCGCCTATGGCGATGCGTATTTCGAAGACAGCAACATGTTTGTCACACGCCTGCCGCAGGGACAGTTGATCGAGGAGATCATGGATGGCGGCGATGCCGAGATCGGTTTTCGCGTTCCCGCCTTTACCGATTCCGTCGATGCGATCCGGCTTTACGGCGGCGGATATTATTTCAGCGGCGATCATTCGGGCGACATTGCCGGCTGGCGCGCGCGCATGACCGCCGACATAACATCCGATGTTCAGGTTGGCGGGCGGTTCCAGAAGGATGATGTGCGCGGGTCCCAGGGATTCCTCGAAGCCACGGTGCGCTTCCCGTTCGGCCACAAGAAAAGCTATCGCGACCGCGGCGTTCTGGCCCGGCTTGATGAGAGCCCGGAGCGCGACATCGACATCGTGACCGGCACGGCGGAGACGCCGGGTACGGGCGAGGCGGAGAAAGTCGCCATCTACAATGCGGATACGCATGGCGCACAGAAAGTGATCCACGTGGACAACAGCGCGGCGGGCGGCGGCGACGGGTCGCGCCAGAATCCTTTCAACACGTTGCAGGCTGCGCAGGCAGCGGCCCAGAGCAATGAGATCATCTATGTCCACCGCGGCGACGGTACGACGACCAATCAGGACCAAGGCATTGTGTTGTCCCGCGCGGGCATGACGCTTGCGGGATCCGGTGCGCCGCTGTCCCTTTCCACATCCGGCTTCCGCACGCAGGACGGGCAGCGCCTGCCAGCGGGTGTTGCCATTCGCGCCGCCGCGGCGCCTGTCATCGCCAATATAAATGCCGATTCCGATGGCGTTACCGTCAACGCCGACAACGTGACGGTGCAAGGTATCCGCATCGATTCCGCCACGCGGTACGGCATTGCCGTTGTCGCGGACGGCGCCGGCGCAAGCGCGCAGAACACGCGTATCAGCAATGTCACGGCGACCGGTTCCAAGACGGGCATCATGGTGCACGGGGCCAATGGCGGCGCGGTGAGCGCATCGATCCAGAATACCGCCGCCTATGGCAATACCCAGCACGGCATCAGCATTTATGACGACACGTCCGGCACGTTTACCGTGGACCTTGGCGGCGGGACGATGGGGTCTGCCGGCGGCAACAGCCTTACCGGCAACGGTCTTGAGGACCTGACGATCGACTATGACGGCCGTGCGCTCTATGCCAACGGCAACTGGTGGGGACAGGCAGGCGGGCCGCAGGCAGGGCAGGTGTATTTCGGCGCGCCGCTGGACGATGACCTTGTCGGCCACTGGCTGATGGATGAAAATAGCGGGACGAGCATCGCCAGCCGTATCGGCACGCATAACGGCAGCTTCGTCAATAGTCCGACCCTGATTCCCAACGGCGGCATCCTGGACGGGGCGGTATCGTTCGACCAGCCCCAGGAAGACGTCATCAGCATCCCCGATTACGATGACACGGATACGGGCGACAAGCTGACCGTCTCTTACTGGATCAACCCGGACACGCTGGTCGCCAATGCCGGGCATATCCTGAAATGGACGGATGCGTCGTGGGACGGGGACAATAGCTGGGTTATCCGCGCCAATCCCGCAGGTGACGAGGTTTACGTTTTTATCGCCGCACCGGGATACGACGATGGGAACAATTACTTTTCCAGCTCGGACCTAGATCTTGCCGCCGGGGCATGGACGAACGTTACGTTTGTATATGACGGCGCGGGAGCGACGGATGCCGACCGTTTGAAGCTGTATAAAAACGGGGTGCAGGTGAACGGTACGTTCGTCGGGACCATCCCGACATCGCTCACCAACACGAACAAGCCAATCACAATCGGACGGCAGGTGACGGAACTGGATATGTTTGGCGACTTCCTTGACGGCAGAATGGACGATGTCCGGATTTATAATTCCGCGCTGAGTGCCGGAAGCGTGGAAGAAATTAGCAGATCGCGCAGCGACAGCACTTTGCGCGCAACGGGCAGCCTCTCCGCCGCGCCATAGCGGCCGAAATCCATTAGTTCGTTTGTCATGTTTTTTTGCGTGGAGAGAGAGGGCCTGAGCCATGCGTTCAGCCAGTACCTGGCGCACGTAAAGCCGTTGCTTCGCGAGCAACGCATAAAATTCACGCCATTCGCGCCCGCGATGGCCGTGCTTGTAAGCGTTTTGCGCAGACTTTTTCTTTCCCGCTTCCGTGCGCGGGCCTGTGGATTTTTTCCATGGCGCACGGCGAAGGATCGCGGCGCGCTGTTTTGCGCGGCGTTCCTCCGTCCAGCCGTTTTTTGATTTTATTGCGCGGCCGCAGCTCATACCCTGCGGCGGGCGGTGCGTTCCGCGGCTGCAGTGTCCTGCAGCGCCTTTAAAGCCTTGATGGTGTAGCGATACTGGTTCTGCGCCTTTAGCGCGGCGGCGACCTTATGAATGTCGACCGAGTTACTGTACTGGACGCTGCGCTCGATCGTATAGCGGAACACGCGGTCAAGGATGGCGGCCTGTTCAGCCATGACGTCTTCGGGATGCGGATCGCCGTAGCGGGCGAGAGAGTCCGTGAGGTGGATTTTCAATTGTTCAGGCAATGGAGGGATGCCGGTTTTGTGCGGTGTGTTTTCTATCATGCTTTACTATAGGAATTAATTCTTAAACTGTCAAGCTTTAATTAATAGGAAGGGCCAAAAATAAATATAAGTTGACATAAATGTTTAATTATTTACATAATATGAAACAAATTAAAGCGGTTCAAGGGGATCAGTCAATGTGTTTTATAAAATATCTGGCGGTATTTATCTGTGTATTGGCGGCATCAACGGCCCTTGCCTCTTCGGCAGATGCCAAAACCTATTATGTTTCTGTAAGCGGCGATGACAAAGGGGACGGGAGTATCGATTCACCGTTTTTAACGATCAATAAGGCGCTCAAAGCAGGTCTTGTGCCGGGCGACGTTGTCATGGTCAGACCCGGCGTTTACAAGGAAGGCGTCTATATCTCCAAAAGCGGGTCTGCCGGCGCCTATATCACGTTTCGTTCCGAAACGCCCGGAGCCGCGAAGATTGTCGTACCCAAAAACATCGGCTTCTTTATTGCCGCCAATTACATCAGGATCGACGGGTTTAATATTTCACAAAGCTCTCAAGCTGGCATCACGGGACACGCTGTTCATCACATTGAAATATTGAACAACATCAGCCATGACAACAAGGGTGCTGGAATTTATTTTGGCAGGTCGGACTTCCTGAAGATCATAGGAAATGTTACGCACAACAACGCAGCGAATGCGGTGACGTCCGGGATTTCTGTTCATATGCCGCAAAATGTCAGTGGGGATACAACCACCAAGGGACCCAGAATTATAGTTCGCGGCAACGTATCTTATAACAACCTGACGGTCACGGCGGGGCATACTGACGGAAACGGGATCATTTTTGATGATTTCCTTCTTAGAAATAAAACCATTAATGGCCAGTATTCCCAATTCCCGGATATAAAGCCGTACACATATCCCGCGCTTATTGAGAATAACGTCGTCTATAGAAACGGGGGTTCCGGTATCACGGTCTATGCCAGCAACAATATTACCGTCCGTAACAATACGGCTTGGCACAACAGCAGGGATCCTTTGGCCAAGGGTACATGGCGCGGAGAATTCAAGAATATGTCCGGCAGCAACAATTACTGGATCAACAATCTTGCGGTTTCCGATCTGGCGGCAAACAAAGACAATACAGGAATTGCCCTGGTATCGTTCAAAGACATGCCGAACAAGAATGTCGTCTGGATGAACAACCTGACTTTCAACGGCACGCCCGGCGATAAGTCAATCCGTCTTAGCGGCAGCAACGTTGCCCCTTCGGGAAATGGAAACCTGTTCGGCGTTGATCCTGTTTTTGTCAACGCGCCTTATAACTTCCGGCTTAGATCGATGTCGCCTGCCGTAGATGCCGGTACCTTGAAGTTCGGTTCTTCGGCAACCGACGTCAAGGGCGGACCGCGTGTCGTCAATACAATCGACATCGGGGCTTATGAAAGAGAATAAGGATAAATAGCAAGTTTTGCCGAGAGATTTCAGGAGATCCGCCTTTGGGCGGATCGTTTGTTTCAGGCCCGTTTATTCAAAAATTGACAGACATGGAAATACTGTCCCATGATCATCTATTCCACCCGTGTAACTATGTAGAAAGAAAGCAGGTATTCTTGTTCAGAAAATTTATCGCCGTTGCGGCGCTCTCCCTTATCATGTTGCCTGTCCTGGCGGGACAGGCGTTTGCCCAAGCCAAACCCCGCGTTTTGATTTCCACCGATATCGGCGGCGGCGACCATGACGACGCACAGTCCATGATCCATGCCGTGCTGTATGCGAACAATTTGAATTACCGCGGTTTTGTTATTACGCGCAGCGACGACGAGGGCGTGGTACGCGGCGTCGCACGGGACGGCGTTGCGATGCTCCGGGGTATTTTCGCGGCGTATGGAAGAGACCTTGCCAACCTGCGCAGCCATGACGCGTCCTATCCGTCCGAAGCGACGCTCAACAGCCTAATCGTTCGTGGGGCGTTCGACAGCGCATGGCCGGGCACGCTGTCCGCCGGGGCGCGCAAGATCATTACTGAGGCGAGGGCGTCCACCGCCGCAAACCCCCTTTATATCCTGACATGGGGGCCGATCCATGACGCGGCGGCGGCGCTCCGTTCCGCGCCGGATATCGTTCCCAGGGTGCGCCTGATCTCCATCGCCGGGCTTGCGCAGGATAACGCGCATCCGCAGGCGTTCAACTGGCTTACGAGTGCCGTGCGTTCCGACAGCCGTTATAGAAACCTGTGGTGGATCGATTCCGCAAGCACGTTCCGCGGCATGTACACGGTATCCGGCATGAGCGGCGGCGCAAGTCAGAGATCGCACATTCCATGGATCAAAGCCAACGTGGACAATCACGGCAGCCTCGGGAATCTGTATTTCGATTCCTACACCTACAACACATCGTGGAGGTTGTCGGACGCGACATCGCCGGACGGGCTCAAGATGGGGGATTCTCCTTCGCTGCTCTACCTGCTCGACAGGGCCGGGAACAACGATACGCCGTCGGCGGCCAGCTGGGGCGGAAGTTATGTCAGAACGGCGACAGGCCTTCGCACCTGGTCCGACAAGACCGACGCGTCGCTGCGCGTTAACGGATATAACGGGGCGCGCACCGTGCTTCAGTTCCGCGGCCAAATTCTGGCGAGCTTTGCACAGCGTATGGACTGGGCCCGGACGCGGAATTAACCACGTCCGGACGTCTTTGATTAAAAGTTTGACATGCCGCAGGCCTTTGTCATAACCTGCGGCATGTTTTATTCAGACGAGAGAGTATCATGCCCATCATAAAATACGCCGCCATGCTGGTTTGCCTTATCGTTGTCTTCGCCGCGACGACCCATTCCGCGCAGGCCAGGACGATCTATGTCGCCGAAAACGGCAACGACAGTACCGCCGACGGCAGCGCGCGCAAGCCGTTCCGCACGATCAACAGGGCCGTGAATTCGAAAATCAATCCCGGCGACGAAATCGTCGTGCGCCCCGGCACGTACAATGAGAGCGTTTTCATTCCCAAACACAAAAGCGGTTTGCCGGGCCGGTATGTAACGCTCCGCTCTGAAGTGCTGAAAGGCGCGAAGATCCGCGCCACCAAACGGTTCGGTATCATGAACTTCGCGAACTATATCAGGATTCAGGGCTTCGATTCCATCGGCGGAATTTCAGGCCATGGCGTCCACCATGTCGAGATTTTGAACAATCTTGTCCATGACAGCAAGGGCGGCGGGATTTATTTCGGGCGGTCCGAATTCCTGCTGGTTTCCGGAAACGTCACGCACAACAACGCATCCGATGCGGTGAATTCAGGCATATCCATCCATATTCCCCAGAATGTCAGCGGCGACACGACCACAAAAGGATTTCGTATTATCGTGCGCAATAACTGGTCTTTTAACAATGTCACGAAAACCGCGGGGCATACGGACGGAAACGGCATTATTTTCGATGACTGGATGCTGCGCTTTCTTTCCGAAAAACCGGAAAAATACGAGCCAGGCACGAAACCTTACAGATACCCGGGCCTGATCGAGAACAACCTTGTCTATGGCAATGGCGGCCCGGGCATCATTGTCTTCGTTACCGACAACATCACGGTCCGAAACAACACGTCGTTCAACAACGTGACCGACCCGTTAAGCGTCGCCAAGCAGCGCTATGAAATGGTGAACGTGTCGGGCAACAATAATACATGGGTAAACAATATTGCCGTTGCATATCCGAAACCGCATCAGAACGTTTTTGCGTTCGGCAACATTTCGCGCGCCGGAACGGCCAGAAACGTCAACGTTCTTGGCGTTAACAATCTTTCCTTCAACGGAACTCCCGGCGATAAATCTGTTTACGTGAACAAGGGCAACAGTGAAATGGACGCAAATTCCAACCTGCTCGGCGTCGATCCGCTTTTCGTTACTCCTTTGAAAAACGCCAGACTCCGCCCCGGTTCACCGGCCGTGAACGCGGGTACGTTGAAATACGGTTCTTTCACGACCACGCTCGGCGGCGTTCCGCGCGTGATAGGCAAAACCATCGATATCGGCGTGTACGAAAGATAATCACCACTTGTCTGTGCCTGGCCGGCCTGGTGCCAGCAGGATTTTTGCAGTCGTGGAGTAATGTGAATTAGAATCGAAATAAAAGAAAAAATAAGAGGGTAGATAAAATGAAAAAATACTTTGTTGTCCTTGCGTGCTTCACTATTGCTTTCATCTCGATAGCGCATGCCGCCCATGCCAAGGCTTATTATGTTTCGCCGCAGGGCGACAATAACAAGGGCAACGGCAGTGCACAGGCGCCGTTCAAGACCATTAACAGGGCATTCAAAGTCAAGTTGCAACCGGGGGATGAGGTTGTCGTCAAGCCGGGCGTGTATAATGAGAGCATGTGGATCGAGAAGCACCTGAGCGGGGCGCCGGGACGGTATATTACGTTGCGTTCGGAAACGCCGCGCGGCGCGAAGATCCGCAGCACCCAAAGACACGGCATCATGCTGCTTGCCAGTTATTTTAAAATCGACGGTTTTGATTCAGACGGCGGCATCGCAGGCAAAGGCGTCCACCATGTCGAAATCACAAACAACGTGGTTCATGACAGTCCAGGCCCCGGGATTTATTTTTACGGATCTGAGTTTCTGCTTGTATCCGGGAACGTTACAAGCGGCAATGCGTTCGACGCCGTTAGTTCGGGCATTTCGATCCATCTGCCCCAGAATGTCAGCGGCGACACGAAAACCAAGGGATTTCGCGTTATCGTGCGTAATAATATCTCCTATAACAATTTGACCAAAACCGCCGGCCATACGGACGGAAACGGCATCATTTTCGATGACTGGCTGATGCGGGGGTGGATTGTCAGAACCGGGAAATACAAGCCGGGCTTTACCCCTTACAGATATCCAGGCCTGATTGAAAACAATCTTGTCTATAACAATGGCGGGGCGGGGATCATGGTTTACGCTGCGGACAACATTACCGTGCGCAACAACACGTCGTATCACAACGCCACCGATCCGCTGGCGAAGGGACAATGGCGCGGCGAGTTGAAAAATATGTCGGCCAGCAACAATATATGGGTCAACAATATCGCGGTCGCCAATCCGTCAGTTGAATACGCCGCTGCTCTTTTGAACGTATCCCATGGTGACTGGGGCGCGAACCGCAACGTGACATGGGCCAACAACGTAACTTATAACGGCACGGTCGGCGACGCCTCCTTTCGCGCAAACGGCGATAATACCCAGGCTACGGGCAATGGCAACAAGTTCGGGGTCGATCCGCAGTTCCTCCAGGCACCGAGGAATTTCCGCCTGCGCATGACGTCGCCGGCGCTCGATGCCGGTACGCTGAAATACGGGTCTTCTGCCGTATCGCTCGGCGGTTCGCGCCGGGTTGTGAAAACCATTGATATCGGTGCTTACGAAAAGCCGTACGCCGCCTATTCGAAATAATCTTCAAGCGTGCGCAGAAGAGAGGAGGGCAGGCGTCCCTCCTCTTGCCCGATTTTTTCTTCAGGCCGTGTGCTTATCTTAAAAATGGTTAAAATGCACATGCATCCCAGAAAAGCCGCGGTATCCGGTTTTTGCGGCATTCCCCAAGTTTGACATCTCTCTCATTGTTTCCATAAAATTATATAAGAATTAACTTTTATGGAAGGAATGGGGAGATGAGAAAAGGTTTGATGGGATTTGTCTGCGCCATGGCTATCACAGCGATGAGTGGGACCGCTTATGCGAAAACTGTTTACGTATCGGCAAAAGCCAACGGTAACGGCAATGGCAGTGTCAGCGCTCCTTTCGGCTCGATCAGCAAAGCGATGATGTCCAATCTGGAGCCGGGTGACGTCGTTCTGGTAAAGCCGGGCGTCTATAACGAGAGCATCACCATTCCGGAGAAAAACAGCGGGCTTCCCGGGCGTTATATCACGCTGAAATCCGAAGTGCCGCATGCGGCAAAAATCGTTTCGAAACAGCGCCGGGACAGCATGCTGATCTTCGCCAACTATTTCAAGGTCGAAGGGTTTGACACGCGCGGCGGTATCGCAGGAAAAGGCGTGCATCATATCGAGGTCAGAAACAATGTCAGCCACGACAGCCCCGGCCCGGGTATTTATTTCGGAGCGTCCGATTTCTTGCTGATTGAAGGCAACGTCACGCACAGTAACTCCGCCGATGCGGTCAGTTCCGGTATATCCATCCACATTCCGCAGAATGTCAGCAAGGACAATGCGACCAAGGGCTTCCGTATTATTGTCCGCAACAATGTCTCCTATAATAACCTGACAAAAACGGCGGGCCATACGGATGGAAACGGGATTATTTTTGACGACTTCCTGCTTCGCAATTCGCTTGTGAGAAACGGTAAAAGACCTGAAGGCATGGTCCCGTACAAATTCCCGGGCCTGATCGAAAACAACTTGGTCTATAACAATGGCGGCGCCGGTATCCTGGTTTATGCGGCGGATAACATCACGGTCCGGAACAATACGTCCTACCATAACGCTACCGATCCCCTCGCCAAGGGCACATGGAAGGCCGAACTGCGGAATATGTCCGGCAGCAACAACGTCTGGGTCAACAACATCGCGGTTGCGAATCCCAAGGTGAAGGACAGCAACGCAATATCCTTCGTTTCCTTCAAGGACTGGCCGAACAAGAACGTCAAGTGGATCAGCAACCTTACGTTCAATGGAAAACCGGGCGACAAATCGATCGGTTTAAGCACAGGGAATACTGCCCCGTCAGGCAACGGTAACCTGTTCGGCGTCGATCCGAAGTTTGTCAAAGCGGGCAGCGATTTCCGCCTGAAACCGGATTCGCCTGCAATCGATGCCGGAACGCTTCAATACGGTTCCTCCGCATCGACCCTCGGCGGCAAGCGTGTGGTGAAAACGATCGATATCGGCGTCTATGAAGCCGGCGGAAGCGGAACCAAGCCTGGCAAGGATGATGATTTCCCCACGACATCCAAACCGGATAAACCGACCACGGGCAAAACCTGCACGGCCGTCGCAAAGACCAAGGATGCCGCCCAGCAGAAATTCCGCAAGACCTGCGGCGGGCAGTGGGCGGACTGCGACAAGCGCAAGAGCGGCGACTTTATCTGCAGCACCAAGAAAATGAACTGATATTCCGCCATATGAATTGTGAAGAAGATCCGCCGCCAAGGCGGGTCTTTTTTATACTTACGGATGCAGCGTGACGTTTGCCGGCTTGGTGGATAGAGCCGGGCCGTTCGCCCGGTTCTGGCCTTCCACCCACTGACGAATTTCACGCGGAAGGTTCGCATAGTCGGCGTAAGGCGAATAGACGTCGATTTTCGAATCTTCGCGCAGGGCGACATGCAACGCGTTTCCGTCGTTGCATACCAGCATGAAGGCGCCCGTCACATCGCCCATATGAGGGCGGAAGCCGGAGAGAGTAAGACAGGTCCCGGTGGAGCCGATGGCCTCTTTCACGCCGAACAAATCATCGAGCCGTTGTTGCAGCGTGCCGTCAGGCGAGAGTTTGGCAAGCGCCCGCGCGACGGCGGGGCGGGAAAACAGCATATCATAATCATGCGTGCCGATAAAAGCGTTCAGCGGCGCAGGCGCCGGGCGTGCCTGTGCCTGTGTTACCACGGGCGGACGATCTTGACTGCTTGCCATAGGCGCGCAGGCGGCCGCAAAACAGCTTAGCAACAGCGTTGGCAGCAGGTGGGGGAGCGGGACGGATATCGAAATCGCTTTCATAGGGAAAGAAAAGCGCAAGGCGGGGAGGCTTGCAAGCAAAAACCGTAAAAGGCGGGGCGTCAGCCCTTGCGCAGCACCAGCAGATGGCCGCTCACGGGGTGGCCTGCATTCTGCCGCAGGGTACAGGGTGTGGCCGAAACGGGGAGGAGGCCGGCGGCCGCGGTGCAGGCGTTAAGATAAGCAAGGGTGTGGGCATAGCGGTGGTCTTCGCCCAGCATCCACGGCGCGCCGGTTTCATCCGCGCTCTGCACGGAAAAGGCAAACAAGCCGCCGGGGGAAAGAACACGCGCGACTTCGCCAAAAATATCCTCCAGCGGTCCGACATAGACGAACACGTCGGCGGCGAGGACGAGGTCATACGCGCTGTCTTGTGTGCGGGAGAGGAAATCCGTGATCTCTGCCGTCTCCAACCTGGCGTACAGTTTTTTTCTGCGCGCTTCCTCCACCATCGCCGGCGCGATATCCACGCCGTCCGCTGCCCCGATATGCCCCGCAAGCGCCGCGACCGCAAGCCCTGTGCCGCAGCCAAGATCAAGCGCGCGCGAAAATCTGGCGCCAGGTTCCGCGGCGGAAAAGATGGCATCTGCCAAAAATTCAGGTATTTTGTAGGCCAGTTTTCCGACCAGGGCGGATTCAAAATAGGGGGCGTATTGGTCGAACAGGCTCTGAACGTAAGCGGCGCTCATGGCCGTATCCGGCGCGGCAAGCCCCATCAGTGAAAGCTTGACGCCCGCCCCCATATGGTCGGCCGGGTCCAGCGCCAGATAGCGGCGCAGGGCGATTTCAGCCTCTTCCGCGCGGCCCAGCCGACGGTACATATCGCCAAGGTGAAAATGGATCGGCGGCCAGGACGGGGCATGGGCGAGGCTATCGGCCAGAAGGTCTGCCGCCGCTTGCAACTCGCCGTTTTCGGCCAGTCCCAGCGCCATGTCATAGCGCCGGTCGGCCAGTATGTTCCCGGAGGTGCCGCCAAAGTGAAAACTCATTGTTTTTCGGTTATAAAACCCGGCCGGCGGCGCGTCCAGCCCCGCAGTTTTTTCTGGCCTTTGGCGGCGAAATCCGTATATTCGCCGCGATGCAGCAATAGGAGTGTGCGCCCATGGGCCTGAAAGACATCGCAACCGGTAAAAACGTCCCCGAAGACGTGAACGTCCTGATCGAAAATCCGCGCGGGGGCGACCCTGTGAAATATGAAATGGACAAGGAATCCGGGCTGATTTTCGTGGACCGTTTCCTTCATACGGCGATGCGCTATCCCGGCAATTACGGTTTTATCCCGCATACGCTTTCGGGTGACGGGGACCCGGTGGACGTGCTTGTCCTTGGCGCAGTTCCGGTCATGCCGGGCGCGGTGCTGCGTTCCCGCCCCGTCGGCGTCATCCTGATGGAAGACGAGAGCGGCATGGACGAAAAGATCATCGCCGTTCCCGTTCCCAAGCTGTTCCCGTATCACGACAATGTCGAAAACTACACCGACATCCGCCCGATCCTGCGCGAACAGATCGAGCATTTCTTCACGCATTACAAAGACCTGGAAAAGGGGAAATGGGTGAAGGTCATCCGTTGGGGCGACGCGGCCGAAGCGAAAAAGCTGATCGTCGAGGGGGTCGAACGCTACAAGGCCGAAGACAAGGCCGCTTGATTTCCAGCGGCATCGCCCTATTTCCGTAAGGATGCGGGCATAACGCCTTGATTTCCGTGGTTTTAAAAGCGCCGGTCGTGCGTTTTTATCGTTGCAATCGGTATTCCAAGCGCCTATAAACCACGAACCGCATCAAACGCGGCAAGCGATTTCCAAGGCCCTTCAAGGCCGTCTCCTTGGTGACGCGGGATGGAGCAGCCCGGTAGCTCGTCAGGCTCATAACCTGAAGGTCGTAGGTTCAAATCCTACTCCCGCAACCAATCTTTCCAGACAAAATCATCTCCGCCCCTGGGCGATAGCCCTCAAAAGCGCAGTAAATCTGCGGTTTCGGGCTGTATGGCTGAAGGATGCAGCGCGCCAGGAAAGCCGCCAAACGCCGCCATTTCTTCTCCAGAGAGGGCCTTTTCTCCAAAAGCTGACCACCAACCTCCCAAATGCCCTTCAGCTTTTTTGTAATGAAATATCAAGGGGATGATGTAAATGGCCCGCTGGGTGGTTCTTTTTGCCAAATGGCAGGCGGAATGGACAAGAATTGATAAGTTTTTATTGGCGCGATGTTTTTGCCTACCGGTGTTTTCCGATTAGCTGTTGCGAATGTTATTCTGCTGAAAGTATTGTTGAATAGATAATGAAAAGTTTGATTTTATGAACCTTCCGTCCTCAATTCCCACCAGCAATTTTCTGCGGTACTGGCGGAGTTCTCTTGCTGATGAAGACCTGATGGGGCTGTCTGCCAAGGACAGCCCGGTTCGCATGCCGAATGAGGTGGTGCGGGCGGGTGTTGCGGATGAAGGCTCTGTCCAGAAAATTCACGAAAAATGGAAAGAGCATAAGGCGAAGACAACGCGCAAATCAGCCGTTCGTTCTGAAGATGATACCGAGGTCATACCCGTTATTCTTTATATGAAAGGTCTGGGGCCTGAATACAGGCATGGGAAGACTTCAGGCGATAAAACACCGCATTCCATTCATTACACGCTTTATGTCCCCGCTCTTTTACTTCCTTCGAGGCAGATCTCTCCCAGAGAGGATGCATTACCCTGGATCGGTCGTAACTATTTATTCCCCAGGCTACCCACCGACAGGGATGATGAGAGCGTTCCGCTTATCGGAGAAGTTGAAGCGTTCGATAAATGGCTGAGTGAAAAACCGCTGGAAGCCGCGACATGGAATGACCTGATGGCGTGGTGCGATGGCTTGTGGGATCGGGTTACAGATGGCCGCGTTCCCGATGGCTTTGTGGCCTTGCCAGACATCTGCATGGATATTGAGGAATCCGAAAAGGGTACGGGAAAGGAGATTCTTCAGCTTTATGACGCGCTTATTGCTGAAGAAAAAGCGCCCGTGCTTTTCGAGCGCCTTTGCCATGGCAAAAAGAATCCTGTGGTCGTTGATGAATCTTTACGACTGCGGCAGCTATCCATGCCGCGTGGCACGATGAGCGCCTCGTATGGGTTGGCAAACAGCCAAGCGGATGCTGTTGCGGCCTTCACGGCGATGGCGAAGGGCGAGATTCTAGCTGTCAATGGCCCGCCGGGTACAGGGAAGACAACGCTTTTACAAAGCATCATAGCTTCTGAAGTTGTGGCGTGTGCCTTAGAAGGTGGAGAACCATCCGTCATTGTGGGCGTATCCACGAACAATCAGGCCGTGACCAATATCAACCGCAGCTTGAATGAGATGTTCGACGGCAATTCTGAGGCCGGAGCGTCTCCATGGGCGCAACGCTGGATTCCGGATGCACAAACATACGGACTCTATTTGCCTGCCGATTCAAAAGCCAAAGAGGCGCAAGAGGATGGTTGGGCCATTGCCAAGAAGGAATGGATTAGGGGCGAAAAGAAACCTCAATGGACAGGTTTTCCTGAAAAGGAAAGAGATTCTAGTTATTTGATGCAAGCGCAATCAATGTGGCTTACGGGTTATCAGGATACATACGGCGCTTCCGTCGAAACTGTTGAGGCTGGACTGGATACGCTGCGGAACGATCTTGATCGTGTCGTCAAGAAGATCAGGTCCATGCAAGAGGCTATCGAAAGATTCCATGAAATCAATCAATGGTGGCGCGATACGGCTGGCGATATGCAGCCTTCCGTTTTTGTTGAGAATGAAAGGGTATCCGTACAGGCAGCGCAAAAGAAGCTTGAAGAATGTAACCATTATGCGCGCCAGCTTATTGGCGTTCGTGGAAAAGTTGCAGGCGCTTTGGCACCGCGTGGTTTTGGTGAATGGTTGGCGAAGATTATTCCGCTTTTCCGTGGGCTGGCCATCAATGGGCAGATTGAACGCTTGTGCGAATTGGCTTCGGCGGACGACCTGATCGGTAAATTGTTTGAAGAGCAGGTTTATAACAATAGTGATCCGCAGGGCTGGATAACGCGGACAAAACAGCTTTTGCAGCAGGCTAAAAAAGATAAAGGCGACGCTGAACAAGCGGATGAACTATGCAGGAAAAATTATGAGTTTCTAGAAGGGCGATTGAAGGAACGAGACGATTGCCTGGCCGCTTTGCAAGACTCCTATAAAACGCTTCTGGCGCAGGTATCCTCTGAATTTAAGGCCGATGTTACTGGATATAAGCAGGCGCAGGATCACCCAGGCGTGGCCGATTTTGACCGGCTTCTGGACATCACGTTCCGGCACAAAGCCTTTCAGGTTGCCATGCGTTACTGGGAGGGACGCTGGATTCTTGAAGCGCGAAAGTTACAGGATGCTCCAGACACCGATAAAATTCATGGATTGGGACGCGAGGGCATGGAAGCGCGTTTCCGCCGTTGGTGTATGTTGACGCCTTGCTTGGTTAGTACGCTGCACAGTTTGCCGAAACATTTTCAGTTCTGGGGCAATAATGCCGCCAATTACATGCTTGAATATATCGATCTGCTGATTATGGATGAATCCGGACAGGTCAGCCCGCATATCGGTGCGGCCTCTTTCTCTCTGGCAAACCGAGCCGTGGTGGTGGGCGATATTTATCAGATTGAGCCGGTGACAAAAATTTCCCGTGGCGCGGACTACGGTAACAGCCGTCAATACGGCCTTCAAAGCCTATGGCGGGATGATGATCCGGCAAGCCCGCATCTTGTCAGCGAGCCGAGAGATCGCACGCCTAGCGGCAGTGTCATGAGATTGGCGCAGGCTGCCAGTTGTGCCGTATCGCCAGGCACAGAACAAGAGCCTGGGATTTTCCTAAGCGAACACAGGCGTTGTCGTTCTGAAATCGTCTCTTATTGTAACGAACTGATTTACGCAGGGCGGCTGGAGCCTTTGCGGCAGATGAAACCAGGAGAGAATCCCCCCTTGCCGCCTATGGCTTGGGCGCATGTGCGCGGCGACGCCCGCAAGCGTGGCGGTAGCTATGTGAATGTGGATGAGGTCCGTTCTATTGTCGGCTGGATCTCTGAAAACGCTGCAGAATGGAGGGCGCGCTATAAAGGCGCTGCCTTGGAAGATATTGTTGCTATCGTCACCCCGTTCCGTATGCAGGCGCAGGAAATAGAAACGGCGCTGTCAAGGGCAGGTTTGCGATCAGGGATTACCGTCGGGACTGTGCACCGTCTGCAAGGCGCGCAAAAACCGATTATCATCTTTTCTCCGGTTTACAATGCGGATACGGCCAAAGCCCTGTTCTTTGATAGAAAACCCAACATGCTGAATGTCGCAGTTTCGCGGGCGCAGGATTCTTTCGTTGTCATTGGTGACATGCGGCTCTTCCGCCGCGATGACAATGCGCCATCTTCTATTCTCGGCAAGATATTGCTTGCGGACGCGGGTAACGAGCTATCCGATGTCGGCGGCCATTATCATTTCCCACAGGAATTGCTAGTGCAGGCAGCGCGTATATCGACACTCGATGGGCATCGTCAGGCGTTGCGTGGCGCTCTGACCAATATAAAGGCAGGGGAAAAAGTGGTGATTGCTTCGCCCTGGATTACCATGAAAGCCATTGAGGCAGATGGACTTCCTGCGCTTGTTTCTACCGCTGTAAAAGAGAGCGGGGCCAATGTATGGATTATTGTAGACCGCGAACTTTCCCTTCGTGATCCAAGTCATCGTGCGGCAGATGCCATTGACGAAATGAGAAAAGCGGGAGCGCAAGTTTTTCCTGTCACCAATATGCACAACAAGACCCTGATCATAGGGACTGCCGAAATCATTGAAGGATCTTTCAATTGGCTGTCGGCAAACAGGCTGGAGAATGATCGCTATGTCCGGCATGATACGTCCTGGCGCATCTCCGGGCGCGCTGCACCAGAAGCTATAAACGTTGCAAAACAGGAATTTAAAAAGATTGGCGCTAAAATAGATTTCTGATCAAAATCCCAAATGCCGTCGTTGCTCCTCCCACGCATCCGGGAACGAGCGCATAAGATCGGCCAGAGTCAGGGATTGCGGCTGGCAGCCAGCGAGGATGGCCTCGATGATGTCCGGTGCCAGCTGCGTCATACGGATAGATTTTGCGATATAGCCGTGGTCCAGCTTTTTACGTTCCGCCAGTTTCATAACTGTTAAGTCGGGGTCACGGTCAAGCATATGCTGGAAGCCGTGGCCCTGGATGATGGCCTTAATCATATTGCTTTCAAATTTCTGCGTTTTGGGCTGGGCGATATCCTGTCCGTCTGGGGTCATGATGTAACGTCGACCGCCGCGAATTTTGAATTGGATCGGAATGTCGAAGGTAACGGGGGCGGCATGATCAATTTTTGTATTGGCGGGTATGCCGGGGATGATTTCATGCAGCAGGCTGGCCATGCCGGTCGGATGCAGGGTGATCTGGAGCCTGTCTTTATGAACAATGATGCGCTGGATCAGCAATCTCATCTGCGGCGTGACGAACAGGTTGTTACTGGCTTTCTCGATAATATCCTCAGGCAAATCCATCAGGCGCAGCCGTTCAATCAGATAGGGTTTCTGGATTTCCGCCTGAAGGTAGAGGATTCGCAAAGGCCGAGGCGGCTCAAACCCCAGGAACGAAACTCCGGCGGCCATGCGGACCAGCAGGGACAGAACGAAATCACTTTTCCCGACTTTGGGTGCGCCACCGATCACCAGCATGCCGCCCGGCGTCAGAAGCCGCTTTGAAATCAGGTCATCCGGCATCGGGTTTGGATCGTTCAGCAGACTGCCAAGGGAATAAGCTTTATATGATGGGGCTTTTGCTTCTGGGGACTGGTTTACAACAAGACGGGCGTCGCCTTTCAGGAAGGCTGCTATATCCATGCCCTCCGCGACGGCATCGGCGGCGTCCCATTTGGGCGGCTTGTCCGGAGGCGGCTGGAGAATGTTGATGGAGGCGACTCCTGCCTGTTGCAGGGCCTTTCTCATGGCCTCGGCATATTTCTCCCCGGCGGGATCATTATCCGGCCAGATCGTCACATGCTTCCCAGCCATCGGGGTTAAATCCGTCTTGCCCGGGGGCATGCTTGCGCCGCCCATGGTCGTTGTGGCGGGGATGCCGATGTCGATCAGGTCCTAGGCGCATTTTTTGCCTTCGACAAAAACAAGATATTCATTGCTGACGATACCGGGAAGATTATAGAGGGGGCGGATGGATGGCATTCGCCATTTCTTTGCTTTGACATCCCACGGCTTGAACTCTTTGCCGCTATTGGCTTTATCATACCTATGGCGACGATGGGATTGCCCTCTATATCACGATAGTGCCACTGACCTGTTTCTATTTGAGTTTTTAAATATGTATGAGGCTGGGCTGGTTGGGTTCCCATAAAATTTGGGGCGCTTCCCAGAACCTTTTTGAATTCTGTAGAACAATCAAAATTGTGACAGGCGGCCCAAAGGTCGAATATATCGCCGCCTTCCCCAGTCGCAAAATCATGCCAGAGACCTGCCTTGTCACCATACAGGCCGATCTTAAGGCTTTGCTCCGGCTCGCCCCGTATATTGCCTATTTCATAGTTATCACCTTTAGTACGCCCCTGCGGGAAGAGATAGGTCAGGATATCCGGCAGGCGCGCCAGCATTTCTGCCTTTATCTCATCCCTGGAAGGGGCGTCGGTGCATGTATTAAAATCAAGAGTCATGATATTGCACAGGAAATCGAATGGTGGAAATTACGAACCGGCCTGCTGGGCGGTGCAGTTAAAGCTGCGTTCCTTTTCCCAGGTTTCGATGTCATCAAGGCGATAGATCACGCGCCCGCCGATCTTGTGATAATCCGGACCCGTGCCAAGCCAGCGCCAACGCTCCAGTGTGCGCGGCGATATTTTCCAGCGTTCGGATAATTCTTTTTGGTTGATAAAGGTCTTGTCAGTCATTTGGGGGTTCTCCTCATCTCTGTTAGATAATTCGCGCTTTAATGCGCTGAGTGAGAAGAGGATGACCAGGTTTCAAAGCCGTGAGAATGAGGTAAAAATAATTGAACCGGTCCAAATTTTTTGAACCGGTTTTATAAATTATTTCTGCTCTTTTATGCTTTCTTTTTTTGCGGTGATTCCTGCTCCAGAACAGTAATGCCAATCTGCATTTTCAGGTCCAAGGCGTTTTTAATTTTTCTTTCAGTGAATTCTTTAGCCTTGTGGAAAGCGTGATAGGCTTCCTCATAATTTTTGTGCTGGGGGAAAGGTTTCTTTTTTGTACTTTCAATAAGCTGAAGGGCGAACAAAGAATTCTGTACGAATGCAAGATTTTCAAGGCAGGAGGCATCTGGCTTCAAGTCGTATTCATCGCGCACACGGTAATAACCGCGCTTGATGCTTGACATCGAAGTCCCGTCCCAGTCACCCATCGCTTTGGAAATTTGATTAATGTTAGTGCCGTGTCCGACAAGCAAGGCTGCAAACAATCCTAAAGTCCATGCATCTACTCTGGTTCTTGTCTTAGGGGAGAGATGCTATAAGACGCCACGATAGATCCAGTCTACGTTCCTGCCTGTAGCGTTACTATAAGTGTCGAGAACATCCCCAAGCCCCGCAAGCAATGCAAGAACATCCGCCGGATCATTTTCAAATTTCTGTTTATATTCGCTAAGGTCTCGTCGTTTCTTTAATTTGATTTCGCCCTTTTTCGCACAAATGCGACAAAGTTACGAAATGGGAAGAGCGCCTGCAAGGGCGGGCTCCCGTACATATAATCAGATGTAATAAATGCAAATCTGCAGTCAGCAAGTCAGATCTGCAACGGATCAAAAATTTATGGAAGAAGGATCAATGCCTTAGCGCAGATCCAGATTTTTTGACAATCTGGCGTGACAGACTGGCGATCTGGATGAAAACCAGTGTATTCATTTATTTTTTGTCACTTTTCCAGATATCACACTCTCCCCCTTCCTTTAGGAAGGGATGCGGGGATTTATATCCCCGCATCCCCTTTGCCTTTCGGTACGCTTTCTGCCAGCTGCGAAAGCAATAAAGTGACCGTTCATTCCCGTCGACTTCCGGTCGTTTCCAAGCGTTCATGTCCTTGTTACGAAGGAGCCGACACGATGGGAACATGGGCCACACCGCATACGATAAAGAAGGCGCAACGCCTTGAGGCGCTGATGAAGGTGGAGCTCTCACGCGCCCGGGCGGAGCAGGATCTCTACAATATCCTGGGCGATGGTAGGCTCTATGACAGCTTTAATGAATACGGCCCCGAGGATGATGTCCGCTTCCTCATCGCGCACCGCCTGAGCGAGATTCTTGACCTCCCGGCTGATATGATCGCGCCAAGCTGGGACGATGCCGCCCGCACACTCTGCCGCGCAATCATAACCCCGCACATTTAACGCAGGCTCGCCCCACGTAGCCGCCGGGCAATCGGCGGCTGTTTTTGCTTCGCCGGTCCGCATGCCGCGCCAGCGCGCCTCCCTGCGCCCAAAAAGGTACTGTGACGCGAAGCGGCATAGGGGCGGCTGACTTTCGATTGATTTCTAGCGCCAGCCCGTGAAACTTGGTTAACAGAATTGCTGTGATATTGCTGATTTTATTGGGATTATCTGTCAGCCAGCCCCAATATACTTGACATGACGGGCAAACCAAACGGGCAGGAAAAATACGCAAGCTCATCATTCCTGCCAGCAGTATTTGTACTTTTCCAGATGGGGCGCGTTTTATTTCTCAGAAATCGTCAAGCAACGAACGGCACAAATCCAAGACCTCGAGCCACGGCACGATGGTGATATCGATAAGGCCGTTGTCGCGCTGCCAATCTTTAACAGGCGTAAAAATCACGCCATCAACACTGGTCCCGATAATTGTTCCTACCTTGGCATTCTTCTGTTTCGCATAGCGCTGTAGAGCAATGCCAACCTGTTCCCACGACAGGTCATATTCCGCCAGAAACGCATCCCCGGCGGCACTGCCTGGGGTATAGACCTGATATATCGGAATCTCTGCCATGCCTGGCATGAAGGCGTGAATTACCGGAAGAAGCCAGGGAATAAGCTGATTATTTCATTGCTTTCGATAGGCCTCATAATCCTTTATTGTTTGATTATGGTATGGATTAATCCCAGCGATGCTCAACCCTTGTATCAATGCGCCCGGCGCGTTTGGTACGAACATAATCCGCCGCCCGGTATAGAGGCTGCGGCGCTCAGTCCATTTGATGCCATGGTCGTTTCAATGGGCAACGCCTATGAGCAATCGGTCTATACCCGCCTTGCGGAAACAGCGGAGATTGTCACAGCGCGACCCCCTGAGCATACGCAAATGCTGATGGCAGAGGGTGCGCCCATAATTTATCAGGGGCAATTGCGTGATGCAGCAGAACAGTTTGTCGGCTATCCGGATTTTCTTATCCGCCAGCCAGATGGACGTTATCAGGCTGCCGATGCAAAGCTGGCGCGAAGAGTCGATAAAGAAATCGCCATACAGTTGGGCTTTTATCGCCGCCTCCTGAAAAATGGTATGCCTGCACTGGCGTATCTGGGAACGGGAGATATTGTCGAAGTCGGGGATGAGGCTAATCCCGATGTGAATACCTATGTCACAGAGATCCGTTCCGTATTAGCTGAAACAGAACCGCCTCTGGTACGCTACAGTGAAAGTAAATGCAAAATCTGCCCATTTTATAATGTCTGCAAGCCTATCTTTGTTGAGCAGGAAGAATTGACGCTGGTGTATGGCATTGAGAGGCGCAATGCCGAAGGGCTGGAAAAATATGGCATCACGACCATCAGTGCATTGGCACAAGCCGATCCCGCGGCCGTCCCTGATATTCCTTATTTAAAGGGGCATGAGAAGAAACAGCGCGCTGTCCTGCAGGCCAGCGCTTGGAAGACGGGTGAGATGTTCAGGCTCAAGGATATTGTCATGCCAGGCGGCACATGGGTTCATTTTGATATCGAAGCCAATCCGCTAACACCGCATTGTGAAGATCATGTGTATCTATGGGGACTTTTGAAACCGGGATATAGCAAGGACGATTTTGATTATATATGGACAGATCATCACGATGCCGACCGCCAGGGGTGGGATGGCTTTCTGGCCAAGGTTGAAGAATACAGACGCGAATGGCCAGACTTGAAATTGGTACATTATTCAAGTTACGAGCGAACCAAGATCACAGAATATGCGGCGCGCTATGGCATGGAGGCTCATTCAACTGTCACATGGCTGCTGGATGATGAAAACGGGCCATTATTCGACCTGCAAAAACCCGTTAAGGATTGCCTCGTGCTGCCCGTCGCGGGTTACGGCCTGAAGCCTATCTGCAAGCATGAAAAACTGGTGGACTTCCAGTGGGAGGATGATGAATCCGGATCTCAATGGTCGGTTGTCCAGTATGTGAATTTCTTGAATGAGCTCGATACCGCGAAGAAAGGGGCCATGAAGCAAGCTATCCTGACCTATAACCGCGATGACATTATTGCCACGCGCAGGCTGGAGGAATGGATAAAATCACTCTAAAATCAATTTTTAGAATTTTTGTTGTTGACAGAACTGCTGTTTCTGCTATTGTATAATCTGAAATCTATTTTCAGAGGTAAAATTTATGGTCTGCCTTGCAGATATAGCCAACTGCTCTAACGGATTTACTTTCCGGGAAAAGCCACGGGATTCCAGGGCAGGAAATGTTCGGGTTATCCAGATTGGCGATATTGGTACCGATGGGGCTTTTGACCCCCGTTATTCTGCGAAGGTGGTTATGCCAGAGCCGGAAAGAAAATTTCAGCTGCAAAAGGGCGACATTGTTTTTCGCGGGCGCGGTGCCGGATTTGCTGCCGCCCCCGTGCCCGACCATGACAAACCTATAATGGCGGCATCTCCCTTGATATGGATTCGCCCTGTTCATGATCGTGTCGACTCGGCCTATTTGGCATGGGTTATTAATAGCCCGGCGGCACAGCGGTTTTTTCTTAAAGCTGCACAGGGGACAATCGTAAAGGCTGTCGGCGTACGTGAGCTGACCCAACTTGAGATTCCGTTGCCATCGTTGGAGCAGCAGCGGAAAATAGTAGCCGCAGCGAATCTCCTGCAACGTGAACAACAGATTTTGAATGAATTGGCAGTAAAGCGCGGGCAACTGACGACAGCTTTACTTATGAAGAATACAAACAATGGAAGGAAGCGGGCATGACAACCGACACCGTAAAGCAAGACCAGATTAATAACGCGGCCTGGGCGGCTTGCGACACATTCAGGGGCGTCATCGATGCTGCCGGATATAAAGACTACATCCTGGTGATGCTGTTCCTGAAATACATCTCCGATGTCTGGAATGATCATCTCGAAGCCTATAAGAAGGAATTTGGCGGCGATGATGTCCGTATCCGTCGCAGGCTGGAGCGTGAGCGCTTTATCCTGCCTGATGTCGAAATCAAAGATTCAAAAGGCAAAGTCACCGATAAATTCCTTGCCCATTTCGATAGCCTGCATGAGCGTCGTGGCAAAGAGAATATTGGTGAACTTATTAACATCACGCTGGAAAAAATCGAAGATGCCAACCGTGCCAAGCTCGAAGGCGTCTTCCGCAATATCGATTTCAACTCCGAAGCCAACCTCGGCAAGGTAAAAGATCGTAACCGCCGCCTGAAAAACCTTCTTGAGGATTTCGCAAAACCCGCGCTTGATCTGCGTCCGTCTCGCGTTACTGAGGACATTATCGGCGAATGCTATATGTATCTCATTTCTCGCTTTGCATCGGATGCGGGCAAGAAGGCTGGTGAATTTTTTACCGCCATGGCGGTCTCAAAATTGTTGGCGAAGGTTGTTGATCCCCAGCCCGGCAATACTATTTGTGACCCTGCTTGCGGTTCCGGTTCCCTTCTTATCCGTGCGGCAGAAGAAGTCGGCAGCGATAACTTTGCTCTGTATGGCCAAGAGTCCAACGGTGCGACATGGGCGCTGGCGCGGATGAACATGTTTCTGCACGGCAAAGATGCCGCCCGCATTGAATGGTGCGACACTTTGAATAGCCCCGCTTTGATCGAGGGCGATCACTTGATGAAATTTGACATCGTTGTCGCCAATCCGCCTTTCTCACTAGATAAATGGGGCGCTGAGAACGCGGAAACCGATCAATATCGTCGTTTCTGGCGCGGCATTCCGCCCAAAACCAAAGGCGATTACGCTTTCATCACGCACATGATCGAAACGGCGAAACGCAGCACAGGCCGCGTGGCTGTTATTGTGCCGCACGGTGTTTTGTTCCGTAGCGCGGCAGAAGGAAAAATCCGGCAAAAGCTGATTGAAGAAAACGTTCTGGATGCCGTCATCGGTCTTCCACAAAACCTGTTCACCACAACGGGCATTCCTGTGGCGATCCTGGTCTTTGATCGCTCCCGCGAACAGGGTGGAAAGAATGAAAAGCGCAAAGACATCCTGTTTATCGATGCCAGCCGCGAATTTCAGGCCGGTAAGAACCAGAATTATCTGACCGATGACCATATCCAGAAAATCGTTGATACCTATCAGGGACGCGAAGAGGTCGAAAAATACTCCCACCGCGCCAGCCCGGATGAGATCAAGGAGAATGACTATAACCTCAACATTCCCCGTTACGTTGACACGTTCGAGGAAGAAGAGGAAATCGACATTCAGGCCCTGCAGGGAGATATCGTCCGACTGGAATCCGAGCTGGTGGATGTCCGCAAAAAAATGGACGGCTACCTGAAAGAGCTGGGAATCGATCCCACATCCACAGGCGCCCAAAAAGCAGCATCGGGGAGGTAATCATGGCCGAAGGTGAAATCATTCTCTATCAGCCGCCTGATGGCCCGCCGGAAATCCAACTTCGCGCCCATGATGGCACGGTCTGGCTGACGCAAGTGGAAATTGCCGATCTATTCCAGACCACCGTATCCAATATTAATAAACATATCAAAGGGATACTGGAAGACGGGGAATTGACCGAGGCAACTATTGAGCATTACTCAATAGTTCAAACCGAAGGCACACGGCAGATTACCCGTACTCTGGCGCACTATAGCCTGGACATGATTCTGGCAATTGGCTACCGCGTCCGGTCGCCGCGGGGCACCCAGTTCCGGCAATGGGCCACTCAGAATCTGAAAGAATACCTGATCAAGGGCTTTGTCATGAATGACGAGCGTCTGAAGGAGCCTGGCGGCTGGGACTATTTCGATGAACTGCTCGAACGGATCCGCCAGATCCGGGCCTCGGAAAAGCGGTTCTATCAAAAGGTGCGCGATCTTTTCACCCTGTCACAAGATTATAAAGAAAATACCCGTGACGTCGGTGATTTCTTTGCCGAAGTCCAGAATAAAATGCTCCACGCCGTCACCGGCCATACGGCGGCGGAATTGATCGTCGCCCGTGCAGATTCATCCAAACCGAATATGAACCTCCAAAGCTGGAGCGGTGAGCGCGTCCGCAAGCATGATGTGATCGTGGCAAAAAATTACCTTGATGGTGAAGAAATCAAAACGCTGGATCGCATCGTCACCATGTTCCTCGACTATGCAGAAGACCGGGTGGCGCAGCGCAAGCAGCTTTCCCTCGATGACTGGCGCGGAAACGTGGACCGTTTCATCCAGTTCAACGAACGTCCCCTGCTGCAGGACAAGGGCCGCATTGGCCGCGATCAGGCGCATAAAATCGCTCATGACCGCTATGCGGAATTCGACGCCAGCCGTAAGCGTGCTGAGGCTATTGAGGCCGACCGCGAGGATCTGGCGGAACTGGAAGCCATCGAACATGCCCTTGAGGATAAAACTGCTGACAGAGAGTCCGTGAAAAAAGCGAAGAAAGGGGCAGAATAGCTATGAAACATAATTTTGAAAAACTGCCTAGCGGCTGGTCTTTAGAGAAACTGCAAGCTGTTGTGAATTTTTTAGATGGTCAGCGAAAGCCTGTAAAAGAAGAAGATAGAAGGAATATGCAAGGGCCATACCGTTACTATGGTGCGTCAGGAGTAATTGATCATGTTAATGATTATCTGTTTGATGATGATTTAATCTTACTAGCGGAAGATGGCGCCAATATCTTAGATCGCTCAACGCCGATTGCATTTAAAGTTTCTGGAAAGATCTGGGTTAATAATCATGCGCATGTTTTGAAGCCAAAGAAAAATGTAGACATTGATTATGTTGTAAATTTTCTTGAGAGCCTGTCATATAAAAAATTTAATTCTGGAGGAGCCCAGCCAAAATTAAATTTAAAAATATGCCAAAACATACCTATTCCAGTTCCCCCACCACAAGAGCAGAAGAAAATTGCTGTCATCCTCAAAACATGGGACGAGGCCATCGAGAAAACGCAGAACTCCATTGTTGTTAAGGAAAGAAAATTTGCTTGGATGGTCAAGAAACTTCTTCATCCAAAGCACCATGATAATGAAAATGTAACAGAGTTCCAGAGCGTCTTTGAGCCATTTAAAGAAGCGAACAGAAATAATGCTGATATAGAAGTTTTGTCAGTGACAAAAGACGGCATCATTAGCCAGAGCGAATATTTCAATAAGGAAATTGCCAGCGAGGATCGCAGCAAGTATTTGGTTGTTCGCCGTAACATGCTTGTCATGAGTGGCCTGAATTTTTGGATGGGCGCGATTGATTTTCAGACCATGTGCGATGAGGGCATCGTATCCCCGGCATACAAAACATTCAGGATTATCAACAAAGATTTTGATTTTGATTATCTGCGCTTCTTCATAAGAAGCCCGTATATGACCAAAATTCTTATTGATTCATCTATTCAGGGTGCCAGCATTGTCCGCCGTAACATGGATACAGAGCTTTTGATGAATGCGGTTATTCCGGC
>JBDHTU010000006.1:0-27647 GCA_039808805.1 Micavibrio sp. | reverse complement strand
AGAGATACGGAAGGAGGAAATGGTGCGGGTGGTCGGACTCGAACCGACACATCTTGCGATACCAGATTTTGAGTCTGGCGCGTCTACCAATTTCACCACACCCGCAGCATGGAAGGGATCGACCCGTCTGGAATACACGACAGCACATCAAAAATCCACGGGAATTTACGGCTGCCCCTTTTCTTGTCCGTTAATCGGCGTATCATTAAGTACATGACAATGACCGTAAAATCCCTTTTTTCGAACGACCGGCTCTCCTTTTTTGTCCTGGCCGCCATTTCGGCGGCGGCGCTCGCCGCCGCCTTTATCAGCCAATACGCCTATGGCCTGCAACCCTGCATCCTGTGCATTTACCAGCGCTGGCCCTTTGTCGCCGCCATCGGCCTGTGCCTTCTGGGCATCTATCTGGGCCGGGCGAAACCCGGCATGGGAAAGGCTATCATGGCGCTCACGGGCCTGACCTTCCTCACCAATGCGGGGATCGCGTTTTACCACACGGGGGTGGAACGCCAGTGGTGGGCCTCCTTCCTCGAAGGCTGCACCGTGCCGCAGATAGAAGGGAATATCACGGACGTTCTCGCCAAACTGGCGCAAACGCCCGTCGTCCGCTGCGATGAAATACCCTGGACGGACCCGGTGCTGGGCCTTTCGATGGCGAATTACAATGTCGGGCTGTGCGCCGCGCTTGCGGCCGCGGCGTTTTATGCGTGCGCGCTTATGCGCCGAGCATGATCGCAAACCCCTGGATGCCCATGATCAGGCAGCCGTAAAACAGGTAGAAGCCGATCGCCTCTTTCAGGGTCCGCTGTTTTTTGAAATCGAACAGGTCTTTGAACATATTTTGCCACTCCGCGCTTGAATTATCGCAAAGCAATACACGCGCGCGTGGCGCAAAGTCAAGGTTTTCCGCCGTTTTTAGCGTATAAAAAAAAACGGGCGATATTCTCGCCCGTTCGATCATACGCCGTGTAAATCGAAAACCAATTACGGTCCCGTAGAACCCCAGCCCGGTCCTTTGCTGGGAGCCGCAACGATTGCTTCAACAACGTTTTCTTGAGACTGCCCCATATCCATCATCTGGCCAGCCGCAGCACCTAAAAAAGCAGTTCCTAAAAATCCTGGTCCCATGGCGAATCTCCTTGTTCGAATCTCGTACCCAATAGTCCCACAAACGCGTTTCCGATTGCAAATTTGGTTAAAAACCGGGCGACATCGCTGCCGCCCGGTGTCTGAAGTTTGAATTCGAGTGTCCTGTTATCGTTCTATTTTTTCAAGGTCGTCAGCAGAGCAACCGGGATAAGCCCGATCATCACGCTGGAGGTATAGGCAAGATATACGCCCACACCCACGACGAGTACCGAGAAAATGTCGCTGGTCAGGTTCCGGCTGGTCAAAATCAGGCCGCCGATCATCAGCGTCAGAACCGTGCCGATCAGCGTGTAGATTTCGCCGCCGCCGAAGAACGATCCGCCGCCTTCGACCACGTTCATCAGGCCCAGAAAATGGACCAGCGTCGTCGATACACCGACCATAAGGGTCAGGGCGATGAAATAAAACCAGACTGCTTCCGTCGTCGTTCTGTGATGACTCACATCAAGTATCTTCCCAAACATAGCAAACCTCCTTTGTTCAACGTTGTTATTTTTGGGTCGTCTTTAGATTACTGAACCGCTCCCCCCTTCTTCCGAGTCGAGTTCGCTGTCCCAGTAAAGAAAGTCACCCCAACTTTTGTGCAGAAAGTTCGGGGGGAACTTTCGTCCTTTATCCTGGAGTTCGAAAATCGTCGGCTGCACCGGCTCCTCTATGGGATACATCCTGCATTCACGGGGCAGCTTATGCCCTTTGATCGTGTTGCAAGGCCGGCAGGCCGTGACGATATTCGTCCAGGAAGTCCTGCCTCCGCGCGATTTTGGAATGACATGGTCGAAGGTCAAATCGTTCGTCTTGAACTTCGAACCGCAATACTGGCAATGCCATTCATCGCGCAGGAAAACGTTAAATCTTGTAAAAGCGGGCCTGCGCGCCGCCTGCACATATTCTTTTAAAACCAGAACGCTGGGGAGTTTGAATTCCAGGGAGGGCGACCGGACCACCGTGTCGTATTCGGAAAGTACTGTCACGCTATCCCGGAACATCGCCTTTACCGCCTCCTGCCAGGGCCAGACCGACAGCGGAAAATAGCTGAGAGGCCTGAAATCGGCATTTAGTATAAGGGCCGGACACTGTTCCAACGTTCTCAAAGTCTCCATACATTCTCCTCTATGTCATAGCCCGGCGGCTCCCGGGGGAGACCTTCAGGCGGGAGGAAAAGATGTGAAGGCCTCGCGCAACATTTATAGTTAAATTGTATCGGAAAACTCGCCTGATACCAACTGTTCAAAGGGGTTTTTACGGGCCCAAATTGTGCATTGCGCGCAAGCGCGCACAAAACGTGCAATCACCAAAATGTTTCAATTGGTTACAAATCGATCTTAATTTGTGCGGTTGCTTTAGTAACACTGCAGCAAAATCCCAAAAATCCCTGTAAAATCGTGACAATTTCCCGCTTTTTGATAATTTGACGTTATGCCGCGTCAAAGCGCTATGTCAGGATTTCAGAGAGAAATGCGGCACCGGACTCGATTCCATCTTCATCAATGCTGTGCGGAAGACCTCTGGTGATTCCCCCGCTGACCGCAAAGCCCGCCCCTTCCAGCGCTTGCCTCGCCATATAATAAGCCTGCACGGGAACCACCATATCGATATCGCCGTGAACCAGGCGGACCGGGATTTTATGGATGCCGGCACCGGCAAGCCCTTCCCCGCCGACCAGCGCGCCGGAATAGCCGTGTACGCCCGCGATCCTTTCCGGATAGCGCGGCGCGACATAGAGGCTCATCATCGTGCCTTGCGAAAAACCCGCGAGCGCCAGCTTCGAGGCCTGGACGTCGTATTTTTCCAGCATGGCCTTGATAAAGTCGTTCAGGACGGGCGCCGCCGCCTCTACTCCCTTCAGGATGGATTCGGGCGTCCATTCCTGCAGGGAAAACCACTGATACCCGATGGGCGCCATGTCGCACGGGAACGGCGCATCGGGGGAAATAAAGATGGTGTCCGGCAGCGCATGCTCCCAATACCGGGCAAGGCCGATCAGGTCCGCGCCGTTGGCGCCAAGACCGTGTAGCAAAATAACCATACTTTGCGGCTTTTTTCCCGATTTCGGCGAATGGATGTAGGTTTTCAAGGTCATGGGCTGTTACATTCCGTCTTTGCGTGGCCGCCAGCATAATACCCGGCGGCCGGGCCTCCAACAGTTTAGTTCAGGCGTTTCATGGATTACCTCGATTTCGGCAGCTGCCTTATCACCGCCAATCCGAAGAGCCGCACGATCTGCGGCGACTACGATGGCCAAAAAGTGTGGATCAAACAGACCGTACCGCCGAAGGCGCGGATCTGGCACACGCTGCAACGCGTTCTTGCCAGCGTGCTGGGCCTGCCGATCCTGCGCGCAACAGTGAGCGCGGGCGGGCCGGAAAACCTGCGGGCGGAGGCGGAGCGCCTGCGCCTGTTCAAAGACCGCGGGTTCAAGGTGCCGGATGTCCTTGCCGTGTATGACGACCTGCTGGTGATGACCGACGCGGGGCCGCAGCTTCGCGCTACGTTGGACAGCACGATGGACAAAGATGCGCGGCACGCGCTTTTGAAGACGGCGATGCGCGCGATGGCGAACCTTCACAGGGCGGGCCTCGCCCACGGGCGCCCCTATATGCGGGATATGACGTGGGACGGCGCGCGCATCGGCTTTCTCGATCTGGAAGAAGATCCCGTACAGGTTATGCCGCTGGTCACCGCGCAGGCGCGCGATATATGGATTTTCCTGTCCGCGGCCAGCCGTTACGCCCGCTGTCCCGGCGACAAGGCAAAGTACGAGCCCGCCCTTATCAACGCGTTGTTTGCGGAATACAAGCCGGGCGCGGACGAACGCGTCCTGAAAGAATTGCGGGATTTCGTTCTGTTTTTAAGGCCCGTGCGCAGGTTCCTCGACCGGAAAATATTCTGGAAGAAAATCGGCACCGATGCGCGGCAATCGGTTTTTATAAACCGTTGTCTTGAATCGTGTTTAGAAGGCGGGTGCGTTTCTTCAGATACCGCAGGCCCGAAAAGATAGCGCCGCAGACGAAAAACTGGAACAGCCATATCCAGTCTTCACGGAGCCATGACCAGAATTCCTCTTTTTCAAAGAAGATATCGGCAAAAAATTCAATCACAAAAAAGGCCGCGCCGATGACCATCAGGCCGTTATATTCGCTGCGCAGGACTTTTTTCAGATTGAATGCCCGCGCGGGTTTTTTCCAGAGATCGAACCGGGGCACGAAAATCGGCGTGCGGGATGCCCACTCCGTATACTCGGCCCCAAATTTTTCCGTCAGGTAACGTTCCTCGGTGGCGATGATGCGTTCGATATAAATCCAGTAGGCCATAAGGCCGATCAGGATAAACCACCAGACCTTGAACGAAAACAGCAGGCCGACAATAATGATGAAATTGCCGAGATAGAGGGGATTGCGCACGATGGAATACATGCCGGTGGTGTTGAGCGTATCCGCCCGCTGCGCCTGCGTATTCCGCCCCGACGTTCCCGGCGCCGCCGTGCCGACCGTGTAACAGCGGAGGGCAAGCCCGGCGAGGGAGATGAGATAGCTGACAAAGACCACGATATCTTCCAGCGTATCGCCGAGATAATCTTCGATCATTTCGCTATGGCTGAGCGCGGCGATACCCGGAAAGATCAGCAGCAGGGGAAAATAGCTGCGCCAGCGAAAGAGGAAGACACCCTGCTTTACCAATAAATCATGGAGATTCATGTACGTTCCGCCCGCGTGATCATGTACAGACATGTTGTAAAGAAACCACAAGAAGCCGTCAATCAAGGCCTGAGCGGAACCAAAGACGGTTTCATCTGTTCTCAGCAAGGCATTTATGGTTATTTGTTCGTATGGTCAGCCTTCGGAAAACGATATTTTGTGCGCTGCCCCTTCTGTTGATCACAGCGGGCGCATCGCCTTTGCATGCGCAGGAAACGTCAGCGCAGCCCGAGGACGATCCGTACAAGGTGGAGCGCGAGGTCGCAAACCAGATCCGCAAAGCGCCATATGACAATTTTCTCAGCCTGTCTTATGAGAACGACCTGATCGGCGGCGGCGGCGACCAGTATTATACCAGCGGCGTCCGCGCGACTTACTTTAATGCCAATAGCGAAGTCCCGCCAATCATTGACGATTTTGCCGATGCCGTGCCGGGGTTCGACCTGAACGCCACGACCAGCACCTTTTTCACGGTGGGACAAAATCTTTTTACGCCGTCCGAAATCACCCAGCGCACGCCGGACAGCGGCGACCGCCCCTATGCGGCGTGGCTTTACGGCTCCATCGGCCTGACCACCCTGACCGCCGACCATCTCGATGAGCTGGAACTCACCCTTGGCGTTGTCGGGCCGGAAGCCTTGGGCGAGCAGACCCAGAAATTCATCCATTCGCATATTACGGATTCCCCCACTCCCAAAGGCTGGAATACCCAGCTTGATTTCGAACCCGGCGTGATCGTGTCCTGGCAGCGGCGCTGGCCGCGCGGCTTCGGCGGCGACTGGCATATCGATTTCGGCGATGATCTCCGCCTGCGCGCGGAGCCGAACGTGAATGTCAGCCTCGGCAACATCTACACCTATGCCGGTACAGGATTGATGCTGACCTTCGGCCCCTATCAGGGCGTTTTGCAGGACACGCCGCCGCGCGTACGCCCGGCCATGGCGGGCACCGGATATTTCGACGTGCCTGACCAGAAATGGAGCTGGTACCTGTTCGGCGGCCTCGACGGCCGCGTGGTCGCCCGCAATATCTTCCTGGATGGCAACAGCTTTGACGACGATTCGCCCTCCGTCGATAAAAAGCCTCTGGTCGGCGACGCCGTGGCCGGGGTTGCTTTCACCCTGTACGATTATCGCCTGTCCTATACCGCCAATTACCGCACCAGGGAATTCGACGGGCAGCCGGACGACACGTTCTTTGGCTCGATCACCCTGACAACACGGTTTTAATCGCGCTTTTTCGGTGGTAGAATTGTCGCCGCAGGAGACATTCGCCATGCAATACGACATCATCCATATCGCCGGAAAACCCCACGTCCTCGTTCCGCTTCACGACTATACGCAAATGAAGAACGGTGCGAACGGCAACGAACTCCCGGAAGAGATTTTGCAAAAAGTCGCCATGGGACAGGCAAGCCCGATCAAGATCATCCGCAAGTTCCGCGGCATGACGCAGGACGACCTTGCCGCCGCGTGCGGCCTGTCCCGCCCCTATCTCACGGAGATCGAAACCGGCCGCAAGGAAGGATCGATCCGCTCCTTGAAATCCATTGCGAAGGCGTTGAATGTGCCGCTGGAGCGCCTTGCCTAACGGCGGGAAAGCGACCCTAAAACACCGCGCAGGATTTCCTGCCCGACACTGCGACCAACGGAAGATGCCGTATTTCGCACAGCCGATTTCGCAGCCTTCGTGACAACGTTCTGCTTGCGGCCTTTGCCAAAGATGCTGTCTGCAATCGCGCTGCCGATTGCATAGCTTACGGAGCTGATCGCCGATTTCGCGGCCTTTGCACCAACGCCATCACGCGTCCGTCCGGGCGCTTTTCCTGGGGCGTCACTTACCTGCCCTTGCGTTTTTTCCGTCCGCGTCTTCAACATTTCATACGCGCTTTCGCGGTCGCGGCTTTGATCGTATTTACCGCCGACGCCGTCCGCCTTCATCGCCATGGATTTTGCGTCCGCAGAGCAAGGACCGACTTTCGATTCCGGCGGGCGGACCAGGATACGGCGAACCATGGACGGTGCGCCTTTTTCTTCCAGCGTGGAGACGAGCGCCTCACCAACGGCGAGGTCCGAGATGACCTCCTCCACCCTGAAGGCCGGATTGGCACGGTAAGTTTGCGCCGCCTGTTTGATGAATTTCTGCTGGTTGGGCGTAAAGGCGCGCAGCGCATGCTGGACGCGGCTGCCAAGCTGACCCAGCACGGACTCCGGAATATCCTGCGGATTTTGCGTGATGAAATAGATTCCCACGCCCTTGGAGCGTATCAGGCGCACCACCTGTTCGATTTTCTCCAGCAGGGATTTTGGCGCATCCGTGAACAGCAAATGCGCTTCATCGAAGAAAAACACGAGCTTCGGCTTTTCAAGGTCGCCCGCTTCCGGCAGTTCTTCGAACAGTTCGGACAACATCCAGAGCAGAAAGGTCGCGTACAGGCGCGGCGCGTTCATGAGTTTATCCGCCGCGAGAATATTCACATAGCCTTTGCCATCGATATCCGTGCGCATGAGATCGGACAATTCCAAGGCAGGCTCGCCGAAAAACCGATCCCCGCCCTGTTCTTCCAGCCGCAGAATTTGCCGCTGGATGGTGGCGATGGACGGCTTGCTCACCTGCCCATACTCTTTCGATATCTCCGCGGCATTATCGTGCATTAAATTCAGCAGCGCACGCAGATCCTTGAGGTCCATCAGCAGCAGACCTTCTTCGTCCGCATGGCGGAAGGCGATGGCCAGAACGCCTTCCTGCGTTTCATTCAGGTCCAGCATGCGCGCGAGCAGCACCGGACCTACTTCCGAAATCGTCGTGCGAACGGGGTGGCCCTTTTCGCCATACATATCCCAGAACGTCACAGGGCAGGCGCGCGGCGCAAAATCCGCGACGCCGATCTCTTCATTGCGCCTGGCAATAAAATCTTCACCCGCCGAAGGCTGGCACAACCCGGACAAATCGCCTTTTACATCGGCAAGGAATACCGGAACGCCTGCGGCGCTAAAACCTTCTGCGAGGCTTTGCAGCGTGATGGTTTTTCCCGTGCCGGTCGCACCCGCGATCAACCCGTGACGGTTCGCGTATTTCAAGGAAAATGTCTGGCGAAACGCGGGATTGTCCCGTTCCGCGCCGAGGAAAATATCAGGATAGCTCATGGGGAGGCATTATGCCTTAGTATCGACCTGTGTGCCAGTGGTCGTAGAAGCAGATACGGATGTATCGTCGCTGAACACACCTTCGGCGACCAGTGACTTGTTCTTGGCGCGCAAGGCAAGGATGTCGATCTGGTTGGACAGTTCGGCCGTTTCGGTACGGGCGTAGAGCTGGTTAAACAAAGCCGTTCCGTTGTTGTAAAACCCTTCGAGCAGCGCGCGGGACCGGGCGGACATACCGACGCCGCCATTGCGGGCGCCGATCGCGCGGCCATTGTCGAGCAGGCTGTTTGCCATGCCCAGAATATTGGTGCCGCCGCCAAGTATGGTAGGTGTTTCTGCCATGCGTCCAGTATACCAGCCGAAAAGTTAACGTTTCAAGCTTAAAGGTTAATTTAACCGATTGCCCGGTCATGGGTCAGGGCCGGAACGGCGGCGCGGGCCTTGGCGACATCTGCCAGATCGATGTCCGCCACGGCGTAGCCCGGTCTATCCTCTTGAATTTGCGCGGTAATTTTGCCCCATGGATCGATGATCATGGAATGGCCATAGGTTGCCCGGCCGCCTTCGTGACTGCCTACCTGCGCCGCGGCGATGACATAAGCCCCGCATTCAATGGCGCGGGCCCGCAGCAGGATTTCCCAGTGCGCCTGCCCGGTCGGCACCGTAAAAGCCGCCGGGATCATCAAGATCTCCGCACCCTGTTTGGCCAGCGTGCGGTATAAATGCGGGAACCGAACATCGTAACAAACGGTAAGACCAATCTTCGCCGCCGCCGCAGCCGCAACCACGGCCCTGTCCCCTGCCCGGTTGGAATCGCTCTCGCGGTACTTATCGCCGTTCGGTAGATCGACGTCGAACATATGGATCTTGTCATACTGCGCAATCTCTACGCCATCGGGACCGAACAGATAGGACCGGTTGGCAAGTTTACCGCCATCCACGCGAATGGAAGAGATGGAACCGACATGCAGCGTCACGCCAAGGTCTTTCGCCAGCCCTGAAAAGAACGCCACCGCCGGATGGTCGTTTTCCTCAAAAGACGTGGCCAGCTTGTCTTCCAGCTTCGCGCGCATGCGGCACGTGTTTTCCGGCGTTGAAATCAGGGTTGCCCCTTCTTTCGCCGCAGCGCGGATCAACGCCTCCGCCTCGCGAAGATTGTCTTCGATCACAGGTTTGGCGTTCAATTGTATGACGGCGGCCTTGAAACTCATGCGGATAAAAGCTTGTCCAGCTCACCCTTTTCTTCGAGTTCATACAGATTGTCACAGCCGCCGATATGCTGGCCGTTGATGAAAATCTGCGGCACAGTGCGCATACCGCCACTCTTTTTAACCAGCTCTTCACGCTCTGCATCTTTACCGGTCAGGTTGTGCTCGACATAGTCCACATCCTTGGCGTCCAGAAGGCGCTTGGCCTTGACGCAATATGGGCAAACGGTGGTGGTGTAAATTTCAACGGAAGCCATTGGTTTTCCTTTCGTTCAAAGCTATTTAGCAATATAGGTAGACATCATGCAAACAAAAGAGCGCATTGCCGATATTTTGATTTCCGGGGCTGGCCCGGCAGGATTGACGCTGGCCGCCCTTTTGGGCGGCGCCGGGTTCTCGGTGATCCTGATCGACGCGGAAAAACCCGCCACTGCCGCGCCGCGGGCCTCGGGCCGTACGGCGGCCCTGCTTAACAGCTCCCTCAACGTCCTGAAGGCCGCAGAAGTCTGGCCGGACATGATCGAGGGCGCAACGCCCCTGAAGACCATGCGCATCGTGGATGACAGCGTCGGCAACGCAAGCGGCGAACGCCCCGCTGTTACCTTCCGTGCCGCCGATGCAGGCCTTGCGCAGTTCGGGTTCAATATTCCCAACGCCGTCCTGAAAGCCGCATTGACCGCGCGCGTAAAGCAAAGCAAATCCGTCACCCATCTCGCCCCGTGCCGCCTGTCCGATTACAGTGTGGAAGGACAACAGGTCGTCGCCCGCACCGAACAGGGCGACATCCTGCGTGCATCCCTCATCATCGGCACGGACGGGCGCGGCTCTATCGTGCGCGCTGTTTCCGGCATCGATGTGAAAACGCACGATTACACGCAGATCGCCATGACGTGCCTGATCAAACATACAAAACCGCATGATTTCACCTCCACCGAATTCCACCGTCCCGGCGGGCCGTTTACACTTGTTCCCATGCCGGGCAATACATCCAGCGTCGTCTGGGTGGAAAAAGCCGAGGATTCAAAACGCTTTCTCTCCATGAAACAAAAAGAATACGAGCAGGCCATACAGGACCGTTCGCATGGCATGCTTGGCACAATTACCATGGCGTCCGATCCGGAAAGCTGGCCGCTGATGATGCTGAATGCGAAGGAACTGGTGGGCGAGCGTTCGGCGCTTGCCGCAGAAGCGGCGCACGTTCTTTCGCCCATCGGCGCGCAGGGATTGAATCTCTCGCTGCGCGATGTTGCCGCACTGGCGGAGACGATTGCGGATGCCGCGCGCCTCGGCGAAGACATCGGCAGCAAGATTGTCTTAGACCGCTACCAACACCGCCGCCGCGTCGATATCCAGGCTCATGTCATCGGTATCGACGGTCTCAACCGCGCGGTGGCGAACGACCTGACCGCCGTGAAAGATCTACGCCGCCTCGGCCTGCGCGGGCTCGGCGCCGCGCCCGCCCTGCGCCGCCTTGTCATGCATCAGGGGCTTGTTCCCACGATGGATGAAGGCCGCCTCGTTTCCGGCGGCGCGCTTTAAACCCTCGCCGCGCGCACAACGCGCGCCAGCGTGAGAACGGATACATCCTTCGCCCCGCCATCCAGCAACGCTTTCGAACATTCACGCGCCGTCGACCCGGTTGTGTAAACATCATCGACAAGAAGAACACGCTGCCCTGCAATCCGCTTCTTTCGCTTTGGATGCACGGCAAAGGCGCGCCGCACGTTTTTCTGGCGGTCGCTTGCATTGAGATGCCCCTGCGTCGGTGTCGCCCGCGTTCTCATCAACGCATCGGCACAGAAGGCCAGCGCCCTGTCCCGCGCCAGAGCGGAACCGATGATCGCCGCCTGATTGTAGCGGCGCGCAAGAAGACGCCAGCGATGCAGCGGCACGGGAACGACGATATCCGCATCCTGAAATAACGCCGCCCCCGCCTGCCGTAACCAGGGAATCATAACTGTGACGGATTCCAGCCGGTCGCCATGCTTAAAGCCGAGAATCAAATCCCGGCTTGTATCGGTATAGGAAAGCGCCGCCCGCGCGCGGGAAAATTCAGGCCGGTCGGCAAGGCATCCGGCGCATAACGCATCCCCCGTACCGGACGGCATGGCGAACTCAAACGGAAAGCCGCAGAGCGCACAACACGGTTCCGACAGGAAGGAAAGCTCCGACCACGCGGCAGGCGAAACAGTGCCTGCGGAATCAACGATATCGCCGGTAAACGGGCATCGCGGCGGCAACACGGAATTAAGCAGGTTTGTCCATAACGTCACAAAATATCCTTTTGATTTTGAACAACAATCCAGAAATTTAATTGAGAATGATTTTCAGTTTTGCCTTTACTTTTTGCATAAATACGCCTATAAATCCAATCATCGGCGAGCATGTAACAATAAGGGTAGAATAACTCCCGCTCCCGCCGATCGCACGACAAATTTCGGGTGTGTATGGGCCAGACAAAAACGCTGAAGAATCAAATCAAGATCATCAGTGGTCCCGAACTTGGGGGCCCGCTGAAGACTCCGCCGAAGATTCCTGAAAAAACACCGGAAGAGCTGATGGTGGAATACAAGGCATTGCTGAACGCGGTGCCCGAAGCCATCATACGCAAGGCATGGTTCACCATGGCGCACCTGCCGCTGCTGCCGCCCGGTTCCAAAATCGTGGATATGGGCAGTTCTGACGGCTCCACCGTCTTTGCCATGGCGGTTATGAACCCGGATTATCATTTCATTGGCCTGGACCGGGACAAGAACCTGATCCGCCAGTCACGGGATCTCTACCAACTCGACAATCTCGAATATGTCTGTGGCGATATCGGCGAAAACATCCTGCCCGAAAATTCCGTCGATGCCATTATTTCATCGTTCATCCTGCACGAAATTTATTCCCAGACATGGTGCAATGAATTGATGGTTGAGCAGATCATCGAGAATTATTTCCGCTGCCTTAAGGTCGATGGCCTGATGTTCATCCGGGACTTCTCCCTGCCAGAGAGTTCCTATGTGATGCTGGAAATGCCGGATGAACCGTCGGACCCCAGCCAGGGCGTATACGGCCTGTCGGAACCGGAACTCCTGATCCAGTATTCGGAAAAAGCGCGCCCGCGCGAAGACGCCGCGCACCGCGGATTTTATCTCGAAGAATTGCCGCCGCGCTTTCCGCAGACGCGTCTGTTCCGCCTTCCGTATAAATGGGCGTATGAATTCATCCTGCGCAAGGACGACCGCCATTCATGGGAAGAGGAACTGCACAAGGAATACGCATTCTATACAGAGCGCGACATGCGCCGTCTTTTGAAATCCTTCGATGCACGCCTTCTTTACACGGCGCCGAACTGGGATGCGCAGATCATCAAGGCGCGGTTTGAAAAGCGTTTCAAACTGTTCGATGAAAACGGCAAGCTGATGGGCAACCCGCCGACCAGCTTTATCACGCTGGCGCAGAAGGTCGGAGAAAAACGCTCGCTGCATCTTCTGGAGCGAAAGCCTTCGCGTACGCCGAGCCGCACGATCCGTATCTCCGCCATGCGCAATGAAAATGACGGGCGTATCCAGGATATCGTCTGCCGGGATCAGGAAATCGTCGAAATCCTCCCCTATCGCATCGTCGACGGGGACAAGCTGCATATCTTCGTGCATGACGGCGTGCCGCGCGGCCTGATCAACGCCGTGCCGCGCAACGGGCCGAATATCGACGGAAAAAAATGGTCCGGCCACATGACCGAAGCCATCGCCATTCCGTATGACGTGTTTGAATCGATCAAGCCGGGCGACACGAAATCCACCTTTAACTTCGCGCGCGATTTTCTTGGTTTGAAAATCATTCCCGGCAAAGAGGTTGAAGAAGGGCCGTCTTTCTATCCCGCGCCGGACCATATCGACGAACGCATCCAGACAAGATTTCTGCAAGTCATGCCGCCCGAAGGGCCGTTGCCGCCGCGCCATGTCCTTGCCGAAATCACAGGATTTTCCACGCAGGGGCGTATCCGCGAAGTCGATGCGCAGCGCATCCTGAACGCCATCAGCATCGGCCTTATCCCAAGCAGCCGGCTTGAGATGCAAATCCTTGCCCTGTATGAAAAGCTGGAATTGCCGTACGAAGCATGGGCGGATTCGCCGCTCAACCTGCGCACGGAAGAACCGGAAGAAGTCTCCCGCCTGAAACAGATCGTGGACAAGCTGGCCCAGCATGACAGTCGCTTCAAGGAAATCCGCGGCACGGCGGGACAAATCCGCACCAACAATTCCGTGTTCGTCGATGAAGGCCAGAACCGCGGCAGCATTACCGGCCTTGCCAGCCGTGAGATGGAATTCATCCTTCAGGAAGACAAATCCCAAAACACGGCTGTTATCCTGCCCCTCACCCGCCGCATCAACGGCGAAGTCATGGCCGGCTTTATCGAAGATTACCTGCCCGTGCCGCAGCGTCACAAAGGCAACGGCTATATGATCACCTGCCCCAGCCTTTCGTTGCCCAAAGAGGTGACGAATTTCGAACTGGCCCGCAAATACATCGCGGAGAAATTTGAAATTCCGGTCGATTGCGTTTCACGTCTGGGTGAAAGTTATTTCAGCCATATCGGCGTAACGCCGCAACGCATCTATCCTTTTGCAGTTTCCATGGCCGGAACGTCCAAATTCATGAAAACGGGATATACCGGAAAGAACGCCTATGCGCCACTCAAAGAATTGTGGCGACTTCTTTGGTGGGATATCGATACCAGTTACTTGAGAGCAGCGGCGTATGCTATTAAGGTTACGCTCGGCATGCAAAAAGAAATGGGTATTACATCCTCTTTCGCAATGAAGCTGGCCGATGCCAAAGGCGTTCCGATCGGCCTTCAATCCTCCGCACCGCCGCCCATGCCAGAGGTGCGGTTGACGCGGGATTAGCAATCGCATGATCACCGTTTTTGACCGCATCCAGATCGCCCGGCAGCGCACACGCAATGCCGCACCTGGCGAAAACCGTTTTTTTCTTTTCGATTGGGCGGTGAACCAGATAGAAGACCGCCTTTCCGTGATCAGGCGCGCATTTCCGGTTTGCGTACAGGTAGGCGCGCGCGGAAAACCCCTCGATCAAAACCGCTTTGGCATTGAAACGCTGGTCACCACGGATCTTGCGACAGCGCTCCTGAAAAACACCAGACCGGCCGTAGTCTGCCACGAAGACTTTTTTCCCTTCGCGCACCAATCGCTCGATCTTGTCGTCAGCCCGCTGTGCCTGCACACCGTCAACGATCTTCCCGGCGCCCTGCTCCAGATTCGTCAAAGCCTGAAACCGGATGGAGCCTTTGTTGCCGCGATGCTCGGCGGGGAAACATTGTACGAACTGCGCCAGTGTCTTGCAGAAGCTGAACTATCCCTGTCAGGAGGGATGGCGCCGCGCGTTGCCCCCTTTGCCGACAAGCCGCAGATGGGCGGCCTCTTGCAACGCGCCGGTTTTGCCTTGCCAGTTGTGGATTCAGATATCGTTACCGTCACATATGAATCCGTTTTTTCCCTGATGCAGGATTTGCGGCGAATGGGCGAAGGCAACGCCGTGCAAAGCCGCGACCGCCGGTTCACACGCCGTGATCTTTTCCTGCGTGCAGGCGAGCTTTATGCAGAGCGCTTTTTCGAGCCGGACGGAAAAATCCGCGCAAGTTTCGAAATCATCTTCCTGCTCGGCTGGGCGCCGCATGCCTCCCAGCAAAAGCCATTGCGCCCCGGCTCCGCCGAACGGCGTCTTGCCGATGCGCTCGGCACACAGGAAATCACCGCCGGGGAGAAACCGCATTGATCCATATCGTTCCGATTCTGAAAGACAATTACTGTTATCTTCTCGAAGGCGATGACGGCGCCTGTATCATCGTCGATCCGGGTCAGGTCAGCCCCGTACGGCACAAGATCGCCCAGCTTGGCCTGAAACCTGTCCTGATCCTGAACACGCACCACCATGCAGACCATATCGCGGGCAATGCGGAGCTGAAAAAACTTTACGGCGTTCCTGTCACCGGCCCGACGGCGGAAGCTGCGAAGATACCGGGAATGGATCACGGCGTTTCCGAAGGCGATATCATCGCGCAGTCCGGCATCACACTCACCGTTTTGGATACGCCGGGCCATACGGCGGGGCATATCTCTTTCTTCTGGGAAAATATACCCGCCCTGCTTTGTGGCGATACGCTGTTTTCCATGGGATGCGGGCGCCTGTTCGAAGGAACGGCGGCAGATCTTTATGCATCGCTGCAGAAATTCAAGACGTTGCCACCCGAAACCATGATGTATTGCGGCCATGAATACACGGAATCCAATGGCGCTTTCGCACGCGAAGCGGAACCGGACAACGCCGCCATAAAGGCCCGTCTTGAAGAAGCGCGCAAACTCGTGCTCAACAACCGCCCCACCCTGCCCGTCACGCTCGCGCGCGAGCTGGAGACAAATCCCTTCCTGCGTGCACAATCCCTGAACGACTTTGCGGACCTCAGGGTCCGCAAAGATACGTTCTAGTCTTTAAATTTTTGAAGGACTAGGACGGCTGGCCTTCGCCTGTATTGCCGTTGCTGTCGTTGCCGCCCTGCGGCTGGTTACCGCCACCGCCGCCGCGCATTGGTCTGCGCCCGCGGTCACGCCCGCCGCCATGACGACGTCCCTCGCCGCCGCCGTGACGCGGCTGCACTTCCTGGCTTTCAAAACCGGCCTCGTCATCGCCGAAGTCGGCGTCCTCACCCGAAGCTTTGCGTGACGATCTGTGCGGCGGAATTGGAATCGGGCGCGAACCCAGGCGGTCGCGCTCACTGATGGCGATCTCGATTTCAACGCGCGCGACGACCTTGCGCACTTCGTGCACGGCTTCCATCAGGGATTCACGGCTTTCGAGATTTTTGTTTTGCTTGAGCCAGTTTTCAAAACTCTTAATGCAGGCATCCGTGCTTTCGCGCAGTCTTTTTTCTATTTCTTCCATGACGTTTGCCTTTCTCCATAAAAAACGAACGCATACATTACCCCTGCCTGTTATACATGGCAAGGCCTAGAGGAAATGGGATTATAACTTGAAAAAGGAAGAGGCCGCGCCCGCATACGCCTTTTTCCTGGCGATTTCTGCCTCAGCGCGCAGGATTTCAGCCTTCAGCGCCTCGACATAGTTCGTCAGTTCGTCAACGGACATCGGCTCAAGATTTTTGAGCTTGGCAGGCTTCTTTTTGGGGTCTAGGTCATCGTCAAACATGCAAAAACCTTAACAAAAACGCGGCTTTGGTGGCAAGGAAAACAAATTCCCTTGCAATCGGGGCCGATCCGGCTATAGTCCTGCCATTCCCCGGACATTGCTAAAGTGTCAAAAAGGTCGAAACGGTGGGGCGTTTCGGCAGCGAGAACCTATGTCCATAGCTGATGGAGAATATTATGAGCAAACCGCAGGACGCACCGAAACTTTTGATGCCCAAAGCCACGGCGATGTGGTTCATCGACAACACCGCGCTGGAATTCGAGCAGATTGCAGATTTTACCGGCCTTCACACGATTGAAGTGCAGGCGCTGGCGGATGAAGAAGTCGGCCGCGGCATCGTCGGCCGCGACCCGGTGAAAAACAACGAACTTGCACCGGAAGAACTGGAAAAGGCGAAAGCCGACCCGACCTACCGCATGAAAATCCTGCGCGTTCGCACGGACCTGCCTTCCGTCAAGGTTCGCGCGAAAGGCCCGAAATACACGCCGGTCTCCAAACGCTCCGACAAGCCGGATGCGATCGCGTGGATCCTCAAAAACCACCCGGAGATTTCCGAAGCGCAGATCACCAAGCTGGTTGGAACGACCAAGCCGACGATCCAGTCGGTGCGCGACCGCTCCCACCCGAACAGCGCAAACATCAAGCCGCGCCACCCTGCGGAGCTGGGCCTGTGCACCTATCAGGAACTGGAAAAAGCGTCTGAAAAAGGCCTGCGCGCGCAAGGAAAAGACCCTGCCGCCGTAAAAGCCGAACGCCTCGCCGCACAATCCGCGAAGGCGGAACCGGAGAAGGAAGAAAATTCCCGCGAAGGTATCTTTGCCGGATTCGATTTCTCCAACTTCATGTCGAACATGAATAAAGAAAACAAAGGCTGAGCCTCCCCCCGCCCTTGAACAAAAAAATCGCGGCTCCGGAAGGAGCCGCTTTTCATTGGATTAAAGAAGAAAGGAAGGTCTTAGGAAACGCCTTCGATCTGTTCTTTCAAGTGTAGCCTTTGACGTTTCATGGACTTCAGGAGCCAGTCGCTGGCGCCCGGGCGGGATTGTTCCAACTCAATCTTGTGCGATAATGCTGAATGACGTGCCTGCAAAGCTTCAAGATGGGCTGCAGATGATGTTGGCATGCGCAATCTCCTTTCGTAACGGGTCAAATTTTTGGTTAATATAAAATTATAGCCACAAGAAACAGGATTTCGCAAACGCTCGTTTTGAAGAAATTTTGTGTCCGCTATATTTGCGGTACCGCATGTACTGATTTTTGTAATGATATCAATTTATTCAAGCACGAACGCGCACCCCCCTGCTTCCTCATGGGCGCATGTTCATAATTTAACATAATAAAAATTAATAAGAGGTTAAAGGCGCGACTCGAAAGATTATGCGGAAAAGACGATCCCCTGCGCCAATGGCAGCGCGGCGGAATAATTCAACGTCTGGGTCTGCCGGCGCATATAGGATTTCCACGCATCCGATCCGCTTTCCCGCCCGCCTCCGGTGTCCTTTTCGCCGCCGAAGGCACCGCCTATTTCCGCCCCGCTCGGCCCGATATTGACGTTGGCGATACCGCAATCGCTGCCTGTAGCGGAAAGGAATTCCTCCGCCTCGCGCACATCGCGCGTGAAGATGCAGGACGACAGCCCTTGCGGCACGCCATTATTCATCGCAATGGCATCCGCAAATTTATCGTAGGTCATGACATATAAAATCGGCGCGAAGGTTTCATGTTTGACGATTTCCACCTGCGCGTTCATGTCGACAATCGCGGGCGCGGCATAAAACCCGCCTTTCGTTTTCTTGCGTTCGCCGCCGATGAGGATTTTTCCGCCCGCCTCTTTCGCTTCCAACAGCGCATTTTCCATCGCCTGGTACGCAGCCTCGTCTATGAGCGGCCCGACCAGCGTTTTGGCATCGAGCGGGTCGCCGATGCGGATGGAACCGTACGCCTTCTTCAAGGATTTAAGCAGCGGCGCCTTCACATCCTTGTGCACGATCAGGCGGCGCAACGTGGTGCAACGTTGCCCCGCCGTGCCCACCGCGCCAAACAAAATCGCGCGCACGGCCATATCCAGATCGGCAGACGGACATACCACCATCGCGTTGTTGCCGCCGAGTTCCAGCAGCGATTTTCCCATCCGCGCAGCCACGGTCTGCGCCACCACCCGGCCCATGCGCGTGCTTCCCGTCGCGCTCACCAGCGGGATATTTTTATGTTCGCTGAGAATCTGTCCCACATCGCCGCGGCCGATCAGCACTTGCGACAAATTGTCCGGGCACTCATGCCCCGCCTTGCGGAATTTTTTTACCGCGCGGTCGAATATTTTTTCGCAGGCAAGCGCCGTCAGCGGTGTTTTTTCCGATGGCTTCCAGATCACCGGGTTGCCGCAAACAATGGCAAGCGCCGCGTTCCATGACCACACCGCCACAGGAAAATTGAACGCGGTGATGATGGCGATGGGGCCGAGCGGCTGCCACGTCTCCCGCATATGATGGCCGGGGCGTTCCGATGCAATGGTCAAACCGTAAAGCTGCCGTGAAAGGCCGACCGCGAAATCGCAGATGTCGATCATCTCCTGCACTTCGCCGCGGCCCTCGGACAAAATCTTCCCGGCTTCCAGCGTGACAAGCTGGCCCAGATTGTCTTTTTCCGCACGAAGTTCTTCCCCCAGAAGGCGGACCAGTTCCCCGCGCACAGGGGCCGGCACGCGCTTCCACGCCTCGAACGCCTTCATGGATTTTTTGACGGCGGCGGCAACATCCGCCCCCTTGCAGGTTTTCACCTTGCCGATCAAAGAGCCGTCGATCGGCGTATGGACGTTGAGGTCGCCCGCGGCAAGACTGCCGAGGCCGTTATTCTGCAGGATTTTCCGATAGCGTGTCATGGATAGGCTCCTTCTTGGCTTTAGCCTTGGCGGGGCGCAAACGCGTTGCATGAATTTCACCGCTTTCTTCCAGGATCGGGAAGGCAACGGTGCTGATATACGCGTTGATGCGGCGGTAATCGCGGATGATATCGAGGTGCAACGAACTGGTCGCAATCGTTTCCGGCACACCGCCGCGAAGACGTTGGATATGCGTGGTCATACCTTCGGTTTCGGCTTTGCGGATAAATTCCTTACCCTCGATCAAGCGGCGGGCCGTGTCTTTGTCACCGGAAATAAACAGGGATTGCGCCAGTTGCACGCTTTCAAGCACAAGCTTGTGAATATACTCGATCTCCTTGAAACCGGCTTCGGAAAAATTATGCTGGCTTTTGATTTTCTTCTGCGCCAGCGCCATGAGGTTTTTGTCGATGACATCGCCCACATGTTCGATATTGGTTGAGAATGTCAGGATCTGGACATAGCGCATCGCCTCTTTCGGGTCCATGAATTCCTGGCTCAGCTTGGCCATATAATTCTTGATGTTGTTATAGATCTTATCGACCGTGTCGTCTTCATCGCGAATTTGGACAAGCAATTTTTCATCGTTGGTGCGGAAGACACGCAGCGTGTCTTCCAGCATTTTCTGGATGATGTCGCCCATGCGCAGCGTTTCGCGCGCGGCGGCGGCCAGCGCAACCGAGGGCGTGTCGAGGTCTTTGTCGTTGAGGTAACGCGCGCGGGACGGGTCATCCGGTATAGGCCTGTCGGGCAGGGCTTTTTTGAGCAGCTTGTTCAAAATGCCCGTGAACGGCAGGAACAACAGCGCCAGCACAATGTTAAACCCGGTATGGAAATCGACAACCTGCCGCGCATGGTCGGGGTCCCAGCGGTCCAGATAAGGGAGCGCGTATTGCAAAAACGGGATCACGGCCAGCACACCGACGATACGGATCAACATATTGCCCAGCGGAATGCGCATCGCATCCGGATTGTCGCGCAAAGTGGAAATCAGCGGCGCAACCGTGCCGCCCACATTGGCGCCGAGCACCATGTAAAGGCCGAGCGTCAAAGGAAGAACGCCGCCCGCAACCAGCGACATGACGAGCAGCACGATGGCGAGCGAGGAATGCGCGATCCAGGTAAACAGCGCCGCGAGCAGCACGGCGAAAAACGGGTCGCTGGCTAGCGGCGTAAGCACGAGCGGCAGGGTTTCGGATTCTTTCAAAGGCGCAGACCCGCTTTTGATCAAGTCCAGCGCCAGCAACATCAACGCTACGCCGATAAACACGCGGCCGACATTCTTGATCCGCCCCGAATGTTCGATACTGTAAAGAATGTAACCCAGCACCATCAAAACAGGCATGACCATGGAAATATCCATGGAGAAAAGCTGCGCAACCAGCGTCGTACCGACATCTGCGCCCAGGATGATGGCAAGCCCCGTGCTGGCGTTCACCAGCCCCTGCCCCGCAAACGCCGTGACGATGAGCGTCGTGGCCATGGAACTTTGCAGGAGAGTCGTCATGCCGAGCCCGGCCAGAAACGCCTTAACCCGGTTGTTGGCGCAAACGGCAAGGAACCGCCGCAGCTCCGCCCCAAAGCCGCGCGTAACGCCGAGGCGCAAGAGCTGCACGCCCCAGAGCAGAAGGCATACGCCGGAAATAATGTTCAGTAAGACGAGCGATGGAATTATGGCTTGATTCTCCTCAAGCCAGTAAGTCTAGAAGCCCGCACCCGATTGGGCAAGATACTCTTCCTCATCCGGCGTGCTTGTCCGCGAAAGAATGCTGTTGCGGTGCGGGAACCGTCCGTATTTCTCGATGACCTTCAGATGGCGCAGCGCATAGTCGTAGCCGAGCGGATCGTCCTTTTTCATCTTTTCGAAAAGTTCGACGCATTTGCGCTGGTCGTTCAGGTTTTCGCTATGTTCGAACGGCAGGTAGAGAAAACGGCGTTTGATCGGAGTTAACACCTGGTCGAACCCCTTGGCCAGCGCGAACTTGGCGATGACCAGCGCCTTGCCGTCCGTCGCGAACGCTTTCGGCGTGCCGCGAAACATGTTGCGGGGAAGCTGGTCGAGCAGCAGGCAAAGCGCGAGACATCCGTCCGGGTCGTTTTTCCAGTCGTCATAAACGCCGCGGGAGGCAAGATCATAAGCATCCGCATAACGGTCACGGAGGGCCGCGTCGAATTCGGGATTGACCTGAAACCATTGGGCGGGCTGGGTCTGCTCAAACCAGAAATCCAGAACGTCCTTTTGAATATCTTTCATGGGAAAGAGTTTAGGGCTTCTTTTGCATTTCTTCAAGAAGTGCCCTGATCTGCTTGCGTTTGCGGGCGGCAAGATAGGCCAGAACCGCGGCCGGAATAAACGGGACGAGGATGGTCACGATGAAAAACGGGTCGCGCAGCGCCGCGAACGGGTTGTCCTTCCAGTGGAAGAAATAAATATAGGCAAACAGGAATATGCCGAACACGGCAAAAATGTCCGCACAGAATTGCAAAACCTTGGAGGTGATGAGCAGAACGCGCAGTTGTTCTTTCATGACGAAGCCCACGTAAACGTTAAAGGGTAGAATGAATCACCCAAGGGATTCATTCTACACCTATTGTATTATCAATACCTAAATTAATGGACTTTCGACCAGATTTTACGCTTTACGGCGTACATCAGGCCCGCAAAAACAGCGAGGAATAATAAAGCCTTAATCCCCGTCTGCTTGCGCACTTCCATCTCCGGCTCGGAAGCCCAGGCAAGGAATTGCGCAACGTCGTGGGCGTATTGGGACACGGTCGTCGGCGATCCGTCTTCATAGGCCACGGCCCCTTCGATCAGCGGCGCAGGCATCGAAATCTTGTTACCGGGGAAATATTTGTTCCAATGCTGGGTCGAGGACAGCTCGGTTCCCGGCGGCGGCGTTTCATAGCCCGTGAGGATGCCGTACAGATAATTGGCCCCGCCCTGGCGCGCCTTGACGATCAGCGACAGGTCCGGCGGCAAGGCGCCATTGTTGGATGCCTTGGCCTGGTTATCGTTGGCGTACGGGTTTTTGAAATGGTCGCTCGGGCGGCCCGGGCGATCGAACATCTCACCCTCGTCGTCCGGTCCATCCGTGATCGTGTATTCCGCGGCGATGGTCTTGATCTGCGCCTCGGTGTAACCAAGGGCGGACAGGTTGCGGAAGGCAATGCGCTCCAGCCCATGGCAGGCGGCGCATACTTGTTTGTACACCTGGAAGCCGCGTTGAAGGGCCGCGCGGTCATAGGTGCCGAACGGACCGCTGAACGACCAGTGTTCGTTGGGCAGCGCCACGCTGTGATGCCCGCCTGCGGCGGCGGCGGCATGATGTTCGGATTCGGCGGCATGCCCCTCGCCTTCAACGGCGGGCGGCGGATTCGGAACGCCGGTTTCGGCGCTCTCTGCGCCTTCTTCAGATGTTGCGGCAGCATCGGCGTCCGTTGCCTCAGGCGTTCCCGTTGCGGCTTCCGGCGTGGCAGGAACGGCTTCTTCGGCTTTTTCCTCCGCGGCTGCTGCCGGCGGGGCCGGCTCACTTTTGGCGAAAGCGGCAGACGGCATGCCTGCGATCAAGCCGATGGCAAGCAAAGCACCTATCACCGCTTTCGGCGCGGCGTGGATCGCCTGATGAATGCTGTCCGGCAAACGCAGCACCGGCTCATTGTTGTTCAGGAACGGGATAACCGCGAGGAAGAAGCCGAAGTAAGCCAGCGTCATGATCTGCGCCAGGGGAACCCAATAGCCTTCGGCCGGTTTCGAACCGCAGACACCGAGGATGACGAACACCACAAGCAGCGTCAGCACCGCGATTTTGAACCACGGGCGGAACCGCGCGCTGCGCACCGGGTGCGTGTCGATAAACGGCAATACAAGCAGCAGGGCGATGGAGCCGAACATGGCCAGAACACCGCCAAGCTTCGCCGGCATCAGGCTGAGCGTGCCCAGCGGAATATTGTCCGTAATCACCTTGAGGGCTTCAACATCCTTGAAGAACGCCAGCAGCGCGCCGGGAATACCGAACAGCGCGAGCACGGCGAGCAGGATCAGGACATTGTCCGCGACGATTTTGTCCGGCGTTTTCTTCCACGCATATTGATAGACCAGCACCGCGCCGATCGCCCCGGCCACAGCCAGATAGATGGTCAGGTCGAACGTGATGGCGCGCAGGATGGCATAAAACGGCAGGAAGTACCATTCCGGGACGATGTGCGCCGGCGTGACCAGCGGGTTCGCCTCGATATAGTTGTCCGGGTGGCCGAGGCTGTTGGGCATGAAGAAGGTAAACGCGACATAGATCATCAGGAATACCAGCAGGCCGAACGTGTCCTTCATCGTGTAATACGGATGGAACGGCAGCGTATCCTGTTCGGTTTTGACGTCAATGCCGAGCGGGTTGTTCGATCCCGTGACATGCAGCGCCCAGACATGCAGGAACACCACGGCGAAGATCACGAACGGCAGCAGGAAGTGCAGCGCGAAGAAACGGTTCAGCGTCGGGTTGTCGACGGAGAATCCGCCCCAGAGAAGCGTCACAATGCTGTCGCCCACCAATGGAATGGCGGAGAACAGGTTGGTGATAACGGTCGCGCCCCAGAAGGACATCTGTCCCCACGGAAGCACGTATCCCATGAACGCCGTCGCCATCATCAAAAGGAAAATGATGATGCCGAGAATCCAGAGCAGTTCGCGCGGCTGCTTGTACGATCCATAATAAAGGCCGCGGAAAATGTGGATATAGACCGCGATGAAGAAGAACGACGCGCCGTTGGCGTGGAGATAGCGGATCATCCAGCCGCCGTTGACATCGCGCATGATGCGCTCGACGGAATCGAACGCGCCGTGCGTGGACGGGTTATAATGCATGGCAAGCGTAATGCCCGTGATGATCATGGTCACCAGCATCACCATGGCGATGGCGCCGAAATTCCAGAAATAATTGAAATTCCGCGGCGTCGGGAATACGCCGTATTCCTTTTGCATCATGGTGAAAACCGGCAGGCGGGAATCAACCCACTCGATCACCGGATTGTCGAAAGCTTTACGTTCTTTGGAACCCATGGTCTTCTCTCTGGTCCTTAGCCAATGCGGATGTTTGTGTCGCTGAGGAATTCATATTTCGGTACGGCGAGGTTTTTCGGCGCCGGGCCTTTGCGGATACGTCCCGACGTATCGTAGTGCGAACCGTGGCACGGGCAGAACCAGCCGCCGAACTCGCCTTTCACATCCGTCGACTTCTGCCCCTGCGGCACACAGCCGAGGTGCGTGCAGATGCCAACGAGGATCAGCCATTGCTTGTGCCCCTCGTGAATGCGTTGATCGTCGGTTTGCGGATCGCGCAGCGCGGCAACGTCAACAGACTCGGCCTCGGATATCTCTTCCGGCGTGCGGTGGCGGATAAACACCGGCTTGCCCTGCCACATCACGGTGATGGCCTGCCCCACTTCGATGGGCGCGAGGTTCACTTCGGTTGTGGAAAGCGCAACCGTGTCGGCGGCCGGGTTCATCTGGTTGATGAACGGCCATGCGACCGATCCTGCGCCCACTGCGCCGAAGGCGGCAGCGGTAAGGAAAAGAAAGTCGCGCCGTGTTTCCTGCGCGGACAGCCCGGTTTGCTCATAGCCGTCCGGGCGATGCTCGCCGGAAAGGGTATGGCCTTGATGTTCGGGCGAATGATCTGTGCTCATCGTTTGGTACGCCGTTGTTCGGTTTGGATTTTTATCAGTCGAAATTAACGCTTTGGAGTACCATCAAAAACCCATGCCGGACAAGAGGGGACTTGTGGAATTCCGCAGAAAAAGATCATAAGGTAGCGCATGTCCTCAATCAACCTCGCCCTCTTCCAGCCCGAGATTCCGCAAAATACCGGCGCGGCCATGCGGCTGACCGCCTGTATGGGAATGACTCTCGATATCATCGAACCCTGCGGTTTCGTGTGGGACGAGGCGAAAATCCGCCGTTCCGCCATGGATTACATCCATCATGTCCGCCTTCAGCGGCACCCAAGCTGGGAGGCGTTCCGCGCCTTCTATCCTGCGCGGCGCGTCCTGTTGCTGACAACAAAATCGGACCGTTCGTATCTTGATTTCAGCTACCGGCCCGGCGACATCCTGCTCGCGGGTCAGGAAAGCGCGGGCGCGCCGCCTTACGTGCACGACTCCGTCGATGCCCGCCTGACCATTCCGATGGCGGGCGGTCTGCGCTCCCTCAATATCGTCAACGCCTGCGCGATGGTGGTGGGCGAGGCTCTAAGACAGGTCGGCACGGCCGATTCCCCCTTGACATAATAGGAAATATATCCTATATTGGCTCATGCCATCAGCCCAGCCGAAAACCCGCACCGAACACACGGAACATCAGCCCGTTACAAACGCCGCGCCTGCATGCGTACTAAAAATTCCGGCGAACGAACTATTAAATTGCCCCAACGGGGCATCCCGGCGAAAGCGGGAGCCCAGTGCCAAAGGCACGGCAAAACGCCATGGCCGGACCTGGACGCCCGAACAAAAAGCCGCGCAGGCCGCAAAAATCCGGGCCTGGTCACCGTGGAAACACGCGACGGGGCCGAAAACGGATGCGGGCAGGATGCGCGCCTCAAAAAACGCCTATAAGCATGGCATGCGCACCGCCGCTGCCGCGCGTCTCCGCAAGGCGCTGGCGCGGCACAATAGATTTTTGGCTGAGTTGAACGCGCTGATCACGGCGCAAAAGCGCCTTGACCGTGCGCGGCGTATCGCTCAAAACACTGCGGACGGTTCTTATACTGCGGACTTCTGGGAGCTTAAAATGATGAACGATTACGCGACGCGGAAAAAACAGGCTTCGGCATGGTTTATCAGCCTGCGGAACGATATCTGCGCCGCTTTCGAAGCGTTGGAGGACGAACTCGCGGGCACGGAAAAGGCCGGGCTTGCCGCCGGACGCTTCGTGCGCACGCCGTGGGACCGCGCAGGGAATGAAGACAACCATTCCGGCTCCGTCCTTCAGGGCGGCGGAGAAATGTCCGTGATGCGCGGGCGCGTTTTCGAAAAAGTCGGCGTAAATTATTCCTGCGTCGAGGGCCGTTTTTCAGAACAATTTGCCGCGCAAATCCCCGGCGCGGCCGACAATGGCGGTCAGTTCTGGGCGGCGGGCGTCTCCCTCGTCGCGCATATGCAATCCCCGCTCGTCCCCGCCGTGCACATGAACACGCGGATGATCGTGACATCAAAGGCATGGTTTGGCGGCGGCGCGGATTTGACCCCGATGATGCCGGACGATGCCGACACGGCGGAATTTCACGGCGCGTTCAAGGCATGTTGCGACCGGCATGACCCTGCCTACTATCCAAAATTCAAACAATGGTGCGATGAATATTTCTTTCTGCCCCACCGGAATGAGCCGCGCGGCATCGGCGGCATTTTCTACGATTACCTGGACAGCGGAAATTGGGAGGCGGATTTCGCCTTCACGCAGGATGTCGGGAAGACTTTTGCACAGGTTTATCCCGCGATTGTCCGGAAGTCTATGAACAGGCCGTGGACGCCGGAACAGCGGGAGCACCAGCTTATCCGCCGCGGGCGCTATGTGGAATTCAACCTGCTTTATGACCGGGGAACGCAGTTCGGCCTGAAGACCGGGGGCAATACGGAGGCGATCCTGATGTCCATGCCGCCGGAAGTGAAGTGGCCGTAACTTATGAAATTACCAAACTATACAAATAAAACTCTCAAGCAAAGCAATTTAATTTTCATAAATTATTTGGCTTTTCCTCTTTTTTTAATTAAGGTTCGTTCATATAAAACAATAGAGGGGTTTTATAATGTGTGAAGATAATGACTTGTATCGACAACGTCTGGCTTTGGCGCAAAAACAATATCCTGAAATGGATCCACACGCCGTAATTGCCGCCGCCGACCGCCAACGCGCAGAACTTCTCTTAAAAATTCCACGGGTCACAGGCCCTGCCCGCGAAGTCTGCCGCGAAGAACGCCCGGCCCAGGGGTTTCATCTAGGTCTCGCTTTTGACAATAGTGATTCTCCGCCACCGGAATCTGATACCTCAGGTACTACTTCCACCGTAAAAAATAACTCTCACCTAAGGCTTGTTCCTTGATCTTTTACAAAGGAAAAAAGCCCCGTATACGGGGCTTTTGCTTTTCTTGGCAGCGGCCATCATTTTTTTCTGACGCTTTTGGGTGGTGGAATCCTGACCGGCCCTTCCGGAAAATCCCGGGCGATCCAGCCCTCTTCCAGCTTGGACAGCATCGCCCCAAGAGCCGGCCCCGGCTGGTATCCCGCGGCGATCAGGTCCGCGCCGCCGACCGGGAACATGGGCGCCTGCCAATACCGTACGATATCCAGCAGGTCGAGATCCGGGAATTC